>JAAZHD010000609.1 GCA_012510895.1 Clostridiales bacterium | reverse complement strand
ATTTACAGGTGGTGTCATTAAAGGAGCATTGGTTGAAACAAAACCAATGTGGCATAAGGATGAAGAAGGTAACCCTTATATTCCTGCAACATCTTTTGTGGGGGCTTTAAGGCATTATATAGAAGAGCATTATTATAAAAACAGCTCTTCCTAGGATTACTTCTGGGGTTCTAAAGATCTTCAAAGTCACTTTATAGTAAGTGATTTGAAGTTAAAAGAGAATAAAACAGAGGATCTGGTGCAGATAAGGGATGGAATTGCTATTGATAATAAAAAAGGTGTGGCAACGGAAAAAGCAAAATACGATTATGAAGTGGTTAATAAAAAATGTAAATTTGAGCTAAAAGCAGAGGTTAAACTAAGGGAAGGGCAAAATCTAAATGATATTCTCTCTATAATAAAAACATCCATTGCTGAATTGAAAGAAGGAAAAATTTTTTTAGGGGCAATGACTACAAAAGGTTTTGGTAGATTCCAGCTTAAAAGTGAAAGGGTTTATGTTTTTCAGTTTCCAACGGATGGGGAAAAATATTTAAAAGGCATACAAACAGGATTCGAGCAGTTTCAACTCTACAATTTGGCCAATGTCAAACCGCTTGTCAGAAAACCAGATAAAGACTTTGTTATTGAGGCAAAGTTTAACCTTAAAAGTTCTCTAATAGTAAGTTCATACACTGTTGATCCAAATGAGCCAGATAAGGTGCATATAAAGTTTAACGAGGAATCTGCAATACCCGGAACAAGTTTAAAAGGCGCGATTCGTTCAAGGGCTTTGAGGATAATAAATACTTATGGAGCAAATGGAGAGGAAATATTGAAAGAAACTTTCGGATGGGCAAATACAAAAGAACCGGAGGATAAAAAGTATAAAAGCAGAGTGATAGTAGAAGAGAGTATGGTTAAAGGGGCTTCAGAAAGCATTCAAACAAGAATAAAGATCGATAGATTTACAGGTGGTGTCATTAAAGGAGCATTGGTTGAAACAAAACCAATGTGGCATAAGGATGAAGAAATAGTTGTTAAAATAACTATAAAGGATTACCAACCCTGGGAAGCTGGTTTAATGCTTCTTATATTAAAGGACCTCTGGACATCTGATTTACCAATAGGTGGGGAAAAATCGATCGGTAGAGGAACCCTTGCAGGGAAAGAGGCAAAAATAGAGTTTGATGAAAGAGTGATTTTATTAAAGGAAGAGAATGGAAAAATAACGCTTGAAGGAGGAGGAAAAGAAGAACTAGAAAAATTTGTAAAAAGCTTATTTGAAAAAATAGGAGGATGAAGTATGGCTAGAGATATATACCAGATAAAAAGCCTAAAATCACTGGTTGAACAGGGAGAAGTAAATTCAAATATAAGGGATTTTGTTTTTAACAAAATTAATAGGGGTTTTATAGTATGCTGGTTTCATAACAGAGTTTTGTTTGGCAAAATTCAAAACAATACGTTTGTTTTTTATTATGATCAGAACCCAGATTTTGATAAATACCTTATAAAGCTTCGAGCCTTTAATGAGGATGAAGAGCTTTATTTTTGGAAAGGCAATGATAAATGGCACTATCGTTATAGAAAAGACGGTAAAGGTAATGAAACATGGGAATTTATAGAGGCCGCGCAAGTTATGTTTGGAGCAAATTCAAAAGACCTGGGAAATGGATTTTGTGAAATAAAAGAGGGTAGAGGTATAAGTTATATTGTGCCAAAGGAATTTCTAAACGACAAATCTCTTTCCAAAAATACAAGACTTTTTCTTATAACAAGGAATTACATCTGTAAAGATGACAGAGGTAATGAGATAGGGCAGGTAGGTTTTGTGGACAACAGGTTTGTAAAGATAGAGCTCAAGGGGGAATATGCATGAAAGAATACGCAAAAGCACCCTATAATTTTGTTCCTTTAAATGAAGGTGTTGTAAAAGCCCAGGATATACCACCTTTTGATAAGTATCATGAAGATAGATATTCAGGATATATTGAACTTGAAATAGAAACAGTCACGCCTTTGTACATAAGGCGAGTAAAAGAGAGTTCTGAATTTTTCAACATTGAAGGGAAACCTAAAATTCCTGGGAGTTCTTTAAGAGGGATGGTGAGAACGCTTGTTGAAATTGTATCTTTCGGGAAATTTAGATTTTATGATGACAGAAGGTTGTATTATAGAGCAGTAGCGGATAGAACAAGCTTGGGAGAAAATTATAGGCGTCACTTTTTCGAAGGAAATTTCAGGGATCCGAGAATGGGGTTATGGGCCAAAGTAGAATCGGGTATTTTAAAAAGAGAGGGAGATAAATATAAGATATATTCTTCTGCAAAAATAAAAGGGGTTCAATACTATAGAATAAATGGTCAATTTGATGATGACCAAAAACCTGAGAAATTTACTGCCAATGGAATCGAGATAAATTTGTTTGATTTTAAAAAAGTTTATTTTAAACCTGAAGAACCTAAAGTATACAATCATAGAAGGAGGAGTGGTAAGAGTTTATATCTAAGATATGCTCTAGTGAAAGATATAGTGAAAGATATTTCAGATATTACAGATATTTCTAAAAAAGAGTGTTATAGGGAAGGATTTCTTGTAAGTTCGGGCTATGTTGGTGGGAAACATATGCAGTGGATTGTCAACCTGCCGGGAGAACATTCCGAAATTTTAGATTTAGACAATGAACTTTTAGAAGAGTACAAAAAAGATGAGGGTAGATCGGAAGAAGCTGATGTATTAAAAAAGCTTGAAAAACATCCTGATGGAGTTCCTGTTTTTTACATAAGGGATACAGAAGGAAAAATAATTGCCTTTGGTCACACAGGATTTTTCCGTCTTCCTTACAAATTAAAAATCAAGGACCATCTTCCGAAAGATCTAATAAAATGTGAGGATGTAACTGATTTTGCAGAAGCAATTTTTGGAGTTGAAGGCAAATGGGCAACAAGGGTATTTTTTGAAGATGCAGAGTTAATTGAGGGTCAGGATAATATCTACCTGCCAGAGACCTCCCCCAGAATTTTGTCATCACCAAAACCGACGACATTTCAGCACTACTTGGAACAACCCAAAGGAAAAGATACACCAAAGGAAGAATTGAAGCATTGGGACGATAAAGATGCAAGAATAAGAGGTTATAAACTCTACTGGCACAGGAATGCACCGGATTCGCCAAGGAGTAATAATGGTAAGTATAGTTGGAATGAAGGAAAAGTTATCGAAGATAAACAACACACTAAGATAAAACCCATTAAAAGAGGAGTCAGGTTCAAATCCCGTATTCGTTTTGAAAACCTTACAAAAGAAGAACTTGGGGCGTTGTTATTTGTTTTGAAATTACCCGAAAACTGTTATCATAAACTTGGAATGGGCAAACCCCTTGGACTTGGAAGCGTGAAAATCACGCCGACACTTTACATTATAAATAGAAAAGAAAGATATAAATCATTGTTTGATAATGATTATTGGAATGAGGCAAAGAAAAAAGAAGAAGCTGATGAATTTAAGAAAGCTTTTGAAAATTATATTTTAACACACATATCAGAAAAGGAAGTGAGTCTGTGGGAGGTCTCAAGATTAAAGCAGTTGAGGACAATGCTTGACTGGAATAATACACACAACTCTGACTGGCTTGAAAGAACGAGATATATGATGATAGAATGCGATCCAGCTGTATTTAAGTGTATATGTACTTCAAAAAATAATAGAAAAACAAAAAAGAGAATTTGTAACGAATTTAAGGACAGGCCTGTTTTGCCAAAAGCAAATGAGGTAATAGAAGAGGAGATTGAAAAATAAAGAGAATATATGTATATGTGGCTTATATGTGCATAGTAAAAAGGTTCTGCCGCAATTTTGGTAAATGTGGTTGCACACACCGGCATAAAACATCACTCAGGGAACTTCCATAAGCCATTGAGGGAGAGATGGCTTGAAGGCGATAGAGCTGTAATTGGAAGCTACAAGGAGATTGCATGTTTGGCCCGCGAAGGCAAAAAGGCACTTTTGAACGAGGACTGGGACGAGTTTGCTTATCTTATGAACAAAAACCACGAGATACAAAACAGCCTGGCCGATTCGGACGAGCAGAACCTCTACAT
>JAAZHD010000545.1 GCA_012510895.1 Clostridiales bacterium | reverse complement strand
TGCAGCAGTGCACGGGAGATACCATGACGGATAGCGCCTGCCTGACCTGTAAACCCGCCGCCATGTACATTAACCAAGACATCGAACTTGCCGGCTGTTTCAGTAAGCTCCAAAGGCTGACGAGCTATGACTTTTAAAGCTTCCAACCCAAAATAGTCGTCAATGTCTCTTTTATTGATTATGAACCTGCCTTCTCCAGGAACCAAACGAACCCTGGCAATTGATTTTTTTCTTCTTCCTGTTCCATAATATTCTACTTTGGCCATCTATTTCTTCCTCCTTTCGTGCACCTTATATTTCAAGCAATTCCGGCTTCTGTGCTTCATGTTTATGAACCGGTCCTGCATAAACCTTCAGTTTCTTCAGCATCTTTCTTCCCAAAGGATTATTGGGAAGCATTCCCTTAACCGCCAGTCTGATGATCTCAGTTGGTTTCTTCTCCATTAACTGGCTGTAGGTCATTTCTTTCAGGCCGCCGGGATAAGAACTATGCCTGCGATATAATTTTTGATCAGCCTTTTTGCCGGTAACCTTTACCTGTTCAGCATTGATCACGATAACGAAGTCACCTGTATCTATATGAGGAGTATAACTGCGTTTATTTTTACCCCTAAGAATCTTTGCAATTTCAGATGAAAGCCGTCCAAGGGTTTTCCCTTTGGCATCTATTACATACCATTTTCTTTCAACGGTATCGGCATTGGCCATATAGGTTTTCATCGATGGTTCCCTCCAATCTGCATTAAAATAAACATCTCTTATACGATTTCCTGGTTCAAGTTTTTTTCCAAATATCTATAGTGAAGATCCGGGGCTAGTGGACCTTATTTGACACTAAACTCAATTTTAATACAAGCCGCCTGGTGTGTCAAGGTGTTTTTCCTTGTTATATAGCTGTTTACAGCATTTCAGACCATATTTTCAGGCAGATTTTTATAATAAACTCTCTCCAGACATAAGCCGTGGGCAGGAGCCGTAAATCCGGCCAGAGACCTGTCTTTTGAGATGATTATATCCTTTATGCAATAAGAGCTGATTTTTCCCCTTCCTGCATCGATTAAGGTTCCAGCCATTATACGTACCATATTATACAGAAAACCGTCTGCTGTTACCCAAAAGTGAAGGAAATCACCCTCTTCCTCCAATCTGGCATCAAATACGGTGCGAACGGTGGTTTTTACTGAGGATCCGGAAGCCATAAAGGCTGCAAAATCATGAGTGCCTCTAAACTCCTCAGCTGCTTCCTTCATCGCTTTCACATCCAGCGGAAAAGGGATATGACAATAATAATGCCTGCCTATGGCAACACCATGGGGGCTTAGCACCATGGAATAGCGGTATGTTTTTCCGATTGCCGAATACCGGGCATGGAAATCAGCCGGAACCTCTTCTGAGTGCTTTATTCGAATATCACGGGGCAGTATTGCATTTAAGGCATAACTGTAGCGTTCAGGGGGCACTGAGGCATCAGTGAAAAAATTCGCTGTCTGTCCTCTGGCATGAACTCCGCTGTCAGTTCGGCCGGAGCCGATGACGGGTGTC
>JAAZHD010000544.1 GCA_012510895.1 Clostridiales bacterium | reverse complement strand
GTTAATTTGCCGTAATATCTTTTTCCAGCGTTCAATTTGGTTTTCATGAATAACTACAGGCATATATCCCAGCCTGAGATAAGTTTTAACAGCAGGTATACGCCAATCATCAGTCCTTAATGCCATACGGGAGAAGCCTTCCTCTCTGGCATGTTTCATAGCTGACAATGACACATAATAACCCAGACGATGTCCGGTATGCTCCGGTAAAACTCCGACCATATGCAATACAGCACAATCTGGGGGATAATCATCAGTAACCCAAGAAGCGGCTGTAGCAACAGGTTCATCATTAACATCTGTTACAAAAAAAATTCTTTCAGGCTTATATGCTTTATCATTTGTCATAGTGTCGTATGAGAATTTTTGTTTAAATGACTCAGTAATAATTTTCTCCCACGCCTTATCATCACCCGGTTTTTCACTTCGTATTTTGTATGGTTCGGGAAGATCCAATTCAGGCAGATTATCTAAATCAGAGTGTACCATTAGTAATTGAGGCTTTAAGGTTTCATTGGAATTGCTGAACATAACATATCCTCCATTTCATTTAGTAAGGGTTTGTTACCATTCACGAGGATCAGGTACAGGCAGCCATACTCCGCCTTGCAAAATAGATTGCTGACTCACCAGGCCGGGCAATGTCATATCCAGGGATTTATAAATATCAATTGGCACTTCTTTCCCATCATATATTGCATTAATAAATTCAGTCATAATTACTGCATCTGATCCCCCATGCCCGTAAGCTTCCGCCTGAGCACCTATATCGCGCCATATCTTTGGGGTATATTTTTCTTCATATTTGATTAATTCATCCCATTTACCCGGATCGCTTTCCCCTTCAAGCCAAACATGATGATAATTCTGATTCTTTGATACATAACTGCTCTCGAAGGCACCCTTTGTACCCTGTAAAACATAATTAAGGCTGTAGGGACGTGGAGAAGACAGATCTGTACGAATTTTAATGAGGTTTCCTTTAACTGTCTTGCATAACATTAGAGCTGTGTTATCACCATCAATGCGTTTACCCTGCAGGTCGAAATTGTCACTTCCGCTTCCTGCACAACATACACTCTCCACCCTGTCCCAATCCATCCAGCTTAAAATCGGGCCCAGACTGTGGGTACCATAGGTTACTCCCCTAGTCTCATATTGATATTTCCGCCTCCAGGGTGTTTTATATAGTAAGTTCCGGCAATCATGGAGATACTCCCCTTCCGCATAAAAAACAGAACCAAAAGCACCATCCATTATCATTTCACGTATGATCATATATGGTTTCATATAGTTGCAGTTTTCACCCATCATATACTGTGCACGGGATTCTTTACACGCTTTCAGCAACATCCTGCATTCCTCAATAGAGACAGCTGCCGTAACTTCACAAAAAACATGTATGTTGCGCTTTAAAGCTTCGATAGACTGACTTACATGAAGATGCATGGGGGTGCCGATTATCACTATATCCAAATTTGCTTTTTCCAGCATTTCTATATAATCGTTATAGCGTTCTACACCATCAATCCCGCTTAATGCCCTGTTCAGTGCATCCTCATTCAAATCGCAGGCAGCTGTCAATACTGCTTTATCACTCATTTTAAAAGCAGCCAAAAAAGCAGATGGGCGACCTGCTGCGCCAACTATTCCCACTCTCAGCTTTTCCATATGAAACCTCCCTATATATCAAAAAACTGCACTAAGTAATACTCAATTTACCTTTTTACTGTAGATAAATAAGCATCCCTTTCGCTGTTTCTGTTCCTTTCCAGTAGCCTGTACATAGCATCTCCCATGGTCTTCCAAGTAAGTTCAGGGTTTCTGGCACGGTAATCATTTGCATCCGAACCATAGTACCCCCAAGCCAGAATAGTTCTGGCCCCAGCATCATAAGCAGCATCAGCAGCATAGATTATTTCTTCTTCTCTGCCTCTCGGGTTGCCAAAACATTGTATCCAAATATTATGATCTTTCTTAAATCTGTCGCATATATCAAGATTTTTCATGGTTGCTTCATACACATAATGATAGGGATTAACATCTGTTGAAACCCAGTAGGGATCAGATCCTATGTTGTCCAATGTATCCATTCCGGCAATCTGATCTAGGGTATCGAGGTTTATGCCATGGGTTGCTCCCAGCATCACGCAAACAGCATTGTACATGCCTTTGCTTTTACTATATGCAGTAACTTCACGGAAATAACTTACAATTGTATCTATTCTGAACTTCTCTATCTCTTCTGTCATTTGATCAGGCATCTTTCTGCCATACTTTTCCTCAAAAAGTTCACGGCAAGTTTGACAGTAACAAGTCCATACTGATGGCTTACCATCCACTAAATCCCTTCCCGCCAGGTGTGGTTCATCCCAGAATATAGATTTTGCTCCGGTAAATTCAACCACATCAATCCATTCCCTGGTAAATCTTCTGAAGTCTTTGTTATTAAGACAAACTCTTACAGGATCTACCTCGCCATTGGAATAAACCTGGTGGGCATCAGGAAAATAAGATAGAAAATGAGACTTGTCACCGGGAGGTCCCCCAAGGCCCCAGTTGTCGATCCAGACTTCCAGCCCTGCGCCTTCAGTTATTTCAACAATTTCTTTCATTATATTTTTATGTCTGTCCCAATCATTATGAGAAAACATATGTACAACCAGATTGAAGTTATGTTTAATAATATCCTGCATATCTTCTCTCACATGATGCAACATCCTGTTCCCATGATAGGCAACACCGAGTTTTAGCTTATTGTTAATATTCGTCATTTTTTTAAACACTCCTTCTTTTATTCTTTAATTAAAAATGATTTAACCCAATTTAACCTTTAATTGCCCCAACCATAATACCTTTTACAATATATCTTTGGAAAAATGGATAAATAGCTAGTACAGGCAACACAGTAATCATGGTGACTGTCATGCGTACTGTACGGGGAGTAAGACTTTGTTGCATACGGGCTATTGCATCCATGCCGCGTGCTGCTGCAAGTTCATCTGCAAGCCTCTGGGCTTCACTCAAATAATTATAAAGCATGTATTGCATTGTCGTCAGACTCTTGGTGTTAAATGTATATATATGGTTATCAAACCATTGATTCCACTGACCTACTCCTGCAAATACTGCAATTGTTGCAACTATAGGCATCGAAAGAGGTAGAATTATTCTGAAATAAATTGTTAAGGAACCGGCACCATCAAGCATGGCAGACTCTTCCATTGATGCAGGTAGCTGCTCGATAAATGTTTTAATCAGTATTACGTAATAAGGCGAAACCAGATATGGTAGAATATAAACCCAGAAGTTATCCAGCAGGCCGTAAGCTCTGTACACAAGAAATGTTGGTATCATGCCACCGCTTATATACATTGTAATAATCAAGAACCGGTACAGTATTGTACGCCCGGGCATTCTGTCTTTGGTAAATACATAGCCAAGCCACATACAGCACAGAACGGTACCGCTAGTGCCAATGACAGTACGCAGGATTGAAATCAATAATGAATTAAAGAGACCGTCCAGGGTAAATACCTGTTGAAAGTTGCTTAGTGTAAAGCCTATAGGTAAAAAGGTAACCCCCTCCTGGGCAGCCAATTGAGGATTACTGATAGCATAACTCAAGACATACCACAAGGGATAGACACATATAAAAGTAAACATTAGAAAAAAACCATAGTTAAACACATTAAATATCTTTCGTGATGTACTGGATTTGGTCACCATACCCATACCATATACGCTCCTTTCTTATATAATGGCTGATCCACGAATCTTCCTGGCAATATAGTTTGCCAAAAACAGCATAGTAATGCTGATAACCGACTTGGTAACCCCTACTGCTGTGGCATAAGAATAATCTGCCAGTTGGAGACCCATGCGGTATACATAAAGATCAAGGACTTCAATTTTAGGAGCTGTTACTGAGTTTTTAAAAAGGAAATATTGCTCATAACCGGTGTTTAATATTCCGGATATGTTTATTAATAGCAGCACAACATAAGTAGGCAGAATACTGGGCAGAGTAATATGCCAGGCACAGCGGAAACGTCCTGCACCGTCTATAACGGCAGATTCATACTGTTCCTGATCGATACTGGATATTGCTGCTATATAAATAATGGAAGACCAGCCCAGACTCTTCCACTGAGCAATAGCCGTCTGTACAGTATATACAATATCAGGGTTGGCCAGAATATTAGTAGCACGTTCAGATCCTCCAAGTTTGTAAATGAACAGATTCAACACGCCATCTGTTGAGAACAAGGCAAAAGCTAGAGAATAGACGATAATCCAGCTTATAAAGTGTGGAACTGTCGAAACGGTTTGCACCAGCTTTCTGAAACGAGTATGCTGGACTTCGTTCAGCAATATAGCAAATGCCATAGGCAGCCATGTGATTGCAAAATAGATAGCAGAAAATACTAGTGTATTAGTCAGAACTTTGGGAATATTACGATCCGTAAATATCATTTTGAAGTATTTAAGGCCGACAAATTCACACTGAAACAGGGATAAACCGGCACGATAATCAAAAACTGAAAGAATCCATCCTCCTATGGGAACATAATTCATCAGCAGTATCAGAACCATAAATGGCAGAGTCATAAAAAATAGATTCCACTGCTTTTTTTGCTTATTAATTTTACGATTCATAACAAGTGAATGGGAAATGTTTTCTTGCATTCTCATAGTATACAGCACCTTTCATTTAAGAAAAGGAGGTGGCGAGCAGCCGCCTCCTTTTTTATTGCAATTGTTCACTGAATACTTTTATCTTTTTACCAGCTCAGACTCTCAATTATTGGTTTTGTAAATTCTTTAGCCTTGGTATTGGCTTCCAGGCACCATTCCCAGGCAACCTTTTCATTATTGGCTTCTAGTTCAGCCAGAACTTGAGCCTGAATACTCTTGAATTCTTCTTCTGTCTTTGCCTGAACAAGCTTGGGTACTGCTTCAAACAGTATATCGTTGCACTGGGTGAGAATACGTTGTATATCAGTTGGCATGGGCTCGGTGGCAGACTGATTCAGTTCAGAAAAAGCATTTTCCATGGAAACCGTTTTTCCTTCTTTAACATACTTCATGCATGCTTGAGCAGGATACTGGACACCATAATAGTCGGCATAGTCTTTTTCAAGAGGAGTTAAGTTGGCAGCCCGCATATCATCTGTATCAAATAAATCAACCGGATAACCGTCAGCTGCTAAATAACTACCTTGAAGGAATCCAAAATTATATGTCTGCCCAATCCCTGTCTTTGTCCATTCATCTCCACCTGCTGCCTTGGCGGCCATAACTTCTTCCGTTAAAGTCGGTACTCCATCGACCATATTCCAATGGACACCCTCAATTCCGCTATAG
>JAAZHD010000543.1 GCA_012510895.1 Clostridiales bacterium | reverse complement strand
GGCATCCATACTTCCAGATCATAGGTTTTAGCAGATGAAAAGCCCAAATCTCCGCTGCACAGCAGTGACACCCTATAAGGCAGACCTAATTCTTTAAGCACTTCTTCCGCATCCTGAACCAGGGTTTCCAGTTCAGCATAGGAATGTTCAGGCTTTACAAACTTAACTAATTCCACTTTGTTAAACTGATGCTGGCGTATTAAGCCCCTGGTATCTCTCCCTGCCGATCCGGCTTCAGCACGGAAACATGCGCTATAAGCGCAATGCTTAATGGGCAGTCGGTCTCCGTCCAAAATTTCCTCCCGGTACATATTGGTCACCGGAACTTCCGCCGTTGGAATGAGAAAATAATCTGTACCGGCCAGTTTAAATGCATCCTCTTCAAATTTCGGCAGTTGTCCGGTACCCTCCATGCTGCGGCGGTGAACTATATACGGCGGGAATACCTCAGTATAACCATGCTTTTGTGTATGAAGATCCGCCATGAAGTTAAAGAGAGCACGCTCCAATCGTGCACCAAGGCCGATATAAAAAGTAAAGCGAGCCCCGGTCACCTTTGCAGCAGCAGCAAAGTCCAGTATATTTAAGTCTTCTCCGATGTCCCAGTGGGCCTTTGGATCAAAATCAAACTCCGGAGGTGTACCCCATCGGCGGATTTCCACGTTATCCGCATCACTTGACCCTATGGGCACAGATTCATGGGGAAGATTGGGTATGGTGAGCAGAATATCCCTAAGCTGCTTATCAATTTCCCGTACCTTTTCATCAAGCTCTTTAATATGATTGGAAACCTGCCCCATTTCAGCAATCATCTCATCTGCACTTTTCTTTTCCCTTTTCAACCGGGCGATTTCCTGGGAAACAGTATTTCGTTTATTTTTTAACTGCTCTACTTCCTGAATAATTTCTCTTCTCTGTCTGTCCAAAGCCAAAAACTCATCCAGATTGACCTCAGCATTCCTTTTGCTTAATGCTTCCTGCACCGCTTCCGGATTTGACCGAATCAGTTTTGCATCTAACACTTCCTGCACCTCCAAAATATAAAAACTCGTCCCGAACTAACAGGGACGAGTGTTGTAACCCGCGTTGCCACCCTGGTTGAGAGAAGCGATACTTCCCTCCGCCTTATCAATCGGTATAACGGACCGAACCGGTAATGCCTACTTTTTACATTACACGCATTTCGCTGCGCGTAATGTTTTCAGCATACAGCTCCGGGACGGATTCGGAGAACACCGCCTGCCGGTTTGCACCGACCACCGGCTCTCTGGAAGGAGGAATTGTTCTCGTACTTTTTCCCTTCACAGCCTTTTTTATATTATACACAATTACCCTGATTATGCAACCCTGTTTTTGGAAAGTCAGTATAAACACCTGCTAACCGGGCAATATTAATATGTGAAAGAAAACTTTACCAGGAAGGAGAACATTTATGAACAAACTTGAAATAATAAGTCAGATTAGCGATATGAAGGAAATAGAATATAGGAACACCCTGGATATAACGAGCATTATGGAACTGCTGCTTGAGAAAAATATTATTAGCAGGGAAGATATCTGCAGGAAGGCAGAAGAGTTAGACAAGATGGCATTTTTGGAAACCATGCCGCCCGCCTCAAAAGCAAAGTAACTTAAAAGACTTCAGTTAAGCAGGTATCCCCTTTGTTTCAGAATCTCTTCTATTTCATTTAATATTTCATGGGAGTCTGCCTCTATTGTGTGTAAATGCACACCTTCCGTCAAAGCGGATAAGGGTTCTGCCTCTTCCTTTTTCATTGTCTCAATAAACAGGTCCACATCCCTTCGGGTGGATAACAGCAGACTGGCTTTAAATTCTCCATATACCGGGTGCTCTATAATAACATCCAGCACTCTGCCTCCACAATCCACAATGGCATAAAGTTCTTCTTCCATTCCCTCGTGGTTATGCTTCACAGCAAATACACGCGTAAACTTTTTTGGCTGATTGCTCAGAGGAATAATATAACCCCGCGGAGTAGCAATAATGTCGTAACCGGCAGCTCTGAGAATAGCGATATCCTGAACGATAACCTGTCTGGTAACCTGGTACTTGCCGGCCAAATATGCACCGGTCAGCGGTTCGCTGCTTCGTGTTATGGCATCAACAATACTCTTCCTTCGCTGTTCAGCTGTCAGGTATGCCATACATTCCCACTCCCTTCCTCAGTCATTGAAACAAATACATACTCATTGCATTGCCTTTGCTGTCTTAGTTAAAATTCTATCTTCCTTCATTGAAACTGTCAATGAAGGAATCAGGGCAAAGGCACATGTTAAGCAGCTTATTAAGGAATCGGATTTTGATGAAGGCATTGCTTCAGGATAAACCTTATGGAGAGATTGATGTGGAAAAAAGAAATCTGTTGTACATCTTATTATGGCTGTTCGGGACAAGCCTTTTTTGCCTTGTTCTTTTTCTTTACATACAATTATACAGAATAATAACGTACGAATTTCCTGATCCTCCTTCATATAATAATCCGGCTGTTCATGAAGAAAGGGAAATGGAGAAGCAGAAGGAAGAGAAAAGAAACATTCAGGCAGGGCAACTGGCGAACAGGAAAACAGGAGTCCGTGAAATTCCATTTTCGTTGGAACCGTACATGGAGGCCCATCTTAGAGAATTTCGGAATAAAGCCCAATTATTGAATCAGGAATTTCCTGATTCCTTCCTGATATCCACCGATGAAACCAAGAAGACCATTGCATTGACCTTTGACGACGGTCCGGATGATAAAGCAACTTTGGAAATCGTTAATATCCTGAATTCATATGAAGTACCCGGTACCTTTTTCTTAATCGGCAATCAGATAAACAGGCATCCTGATATAGTTCAGGCTATTATAGACAGCGGACATAAAATCGCCAACCACAGCTGGAGCCATAAAAGGCCTACGGATATCAGCACAAATGAGATGCTGGAAGAAGCAGAAAACGCCTGGGAAATAATCAGCAGTTATGATTCCTTCACCCGCTTGTACCGCCCTCCTTACGGACTGGTAAACCGATCACAGATGCCTGCCCTCATTGAGGCAGGCTATAAGGTTGTATGCTGGTCCATCGATTCCATGGACTGGTATTTTGACTCTCCTGAAAAAATAGCTGCCTGCGTGACAGAAACCGCACACCCCGGTGCCATCGTTTTAATGCACAGCGCCGGAGGCTTAAGAAACAGACAAGCCACCATTGAGGCCCTGCCCATTATTATAGAAAAGCTCATGGAAGAGGGATATGAGTTTATTTCATTGTAAACATCCGTTTGACAGCCTCTTTTTTCCTTGTTATACTTTAGCTGGATAAAGCAGACAAGCTGTCAAACAGCCGGATTTTTTTATGCTTTTTTTTAGATAATAGGGAGGGAAAAATTTTGAAACATGAGATAATAGATATATGGGAAGGTATTGAACAGTTTACGGATAATGATAATAAAGATGAAATCAGGCCTGCCCTGGCCACCTATATACTGGAAGGAACTTCAGAATTAAATGCTGATAAAAAAAGAGCCTCCGTTTTAATTTGTCCGGGGGGCGGTTATGCGTACACATCCGACAGAGAAGCGGAACCTGTGGCCATGAGATAT
>JAAZHD010000542.1 GCA_012510895.1 Clostridiales bacterium | reverse complement strand
TTGAAAGAATTTCAACTCCCAGAATGGCACTTACAGCGGCTGAGTATCTGGCATTTACAAAAGAAATGCATGTGCTGGTAATTTTAACTGACATTACTAACTATGCTGACGCCCTGCGCGAAATATCTGCCGCACGAAAAGAAGTTCCCGGTCGCAGGGGTTATCCGGGTTATATGTATACGGATCTGGCGTCTATATATGAAAGGGCAGGAAGACAGAAAGGAAAGGCTGGTTCAATAACTCTTATTCCCATTCTAACTATGCCTGAGGATGATAAAACCCATCCTATTCCGGACCTGACCGGTTATATTACAGAGGGACAGATCATCCTCAGCCGTGAACTCAATCGCAGGAATGTTTCACCGCCGATTGATATTTTACCGTCTTTGTCCCGATTAAAAGATAAGGGTATAGGTGAAGGTAAGACCAGAGCTGATCACGCTAATACTATGAATCAATTATTTGCCGCTTATGCCCGCGGGAAGGAAGCAAAAGAATTAATGATTATATTGGGTGAAGCAGCATTGACAGATATGGATAAGCTTTATGCCAAATTTTCTGATGAATTTGAACAAAGATATATTTCTCAAGGATATGATGTGAATCGAAGCATTGAAGAAACTTTGGATTTGGGATGGGAATTGTTAAGAATCCTTCCACGCAGCGAACTAAAGCGTATCAGTGATGTTTATCTTGATCTGTATTATGACAAGAAGGAGGCATAACCTTGGCGGCAAAGCATGTAAATCCTACCCGCATGGAACTGACAAATCTTAAAAGAAAGCTGGTTGTTGCTTTAAGAGGTCATAGACTTCTTAAAGATAAACGCGATGAATTAATGCGTCAGTTCCTTGAGCTGGTGCAAGAAAACAGAAAACTGCGGCAACAGGTAGAAGAGGGAATCAATGCTGCAAATAAAAACTTTGCATTAGCCAGTGCCGTTATGCAGAATGAAACATTAAAAACTGCCTTTTTAACACCTAAACAAGAAGTAACTCTGGAAGTGGGAAAGAAAAACATTATGAGCGTGGAAATTCCGGTGTTTACCTATCAAACCAGGACATCAGATCCTAACGATATATATTCATATGGATATGCAATTACATCCGGAGATCTTGATAGTGCTGTAAAGTCTTTAGCAGATATCCTGCCCCTGATGCTGGAGCTGGCAGAAAAGGAAAAGGCCTGTCAAATGATGGCCGCTGAAATAGAGAAGACACGGCGCCGAGTAAATGCCTTGGAGCATGTTGTAATTCCGGAAATGCAGGAGAATATTAAATATATTACCATGAAACTGGATGAAAATGAGCGGAGCACACAAGTTCGGTTAATGAAAGTAAAGGATATGCTTTTGGAACAGGAGTATCAATACAGTAAACGTTATATGGCCGACGGCTGAGACGGAAGATAACTTAGTTAATAAATGCAAATAAATGTAATAAAAAAACATAGCGCATTCGCTATGTTTTATTTTCGGAAATACATATTTTTATATTTATAAGGTGTAATATGTCTGGCTAATAGAATTCTATGGTCGATTTACGTAATCCAATGGATTTACCCGTGTACCGTTAACGTGAACTTCAAAATGTAAGTGAGGTCCTTTAGATACTCCTGTACTTCCTATCCTGAGCACAGTATCACCTCTTTTTACTTCCTGTCCGACTGATACGGTTCTGGAACTGCCATGGGCATATAATGTAGATATTCCGTTCCCATGGTCTATAATAACAGCATTGCCATAAGTACCATAAAATTGTGACAGGATTACCACGCCGTCCGCAGCTGCCACTGCAGGTTTGCCGTTAATACCCGAACCTGCTATATCAATGCCTTTATGGAGTCTTCGATCCCCATAAATGGGGTGGGTACGATAACCATAATATGAAGATATGTAGCTGTAACCCGGAACAGGCCATATCAAACTGCTTGAACTCGGCTTGTCACCTCTGCTGGTACTATCATTGTTGTTATTATTGTTATTATTGTTGTTGCTATTCTCTTTATTTTTCCGCGCTTCTTCTTCAGCCCTTGCCTTTTCCTGGAATTCTCTTATGATTCTTTCTAATTCCAGGGATTCTCTTTCCATTTGTTCAAGTTCTTCTCTGACTTTACGTTCTTCGGCGCTTAGTTTTTCCAGCAGAACTTCTTTTTCATTTTGTGTAGCCTGGATTTCTTTCTTTTGCTTGGATATTCTGTTTTTTGTTGCCTGAATTTCAGCTTCTTTTTCTTCCAGTAGCGCTTTGTTTCTTTCTATTTCTATTTTACAATTCTGTATTTCTCTTTCTTTTTCTTCGCATTGGGTTTTTTTCATATCAACTTCCTGGCGGTAGCGCTGCATTTCATCTATAACCTTAAGATCATATAAGATCATTTGAGTTATCATATCAATTCGGTTGATAAGATCATTCAGGCTTTTTGATTCGATAATGATCTCAAGGTAGGATGTGGAACTGTTCATATACATAACCTTAAGCCGTTCAGCATTTAGCTTTTCCTGCTTTTTTTCTTGCCTAATAGCTTCTTCCAACTGATTACGAAGCAGTTCCAATTCTTCCTGAGTCTTAGTCAGCTCCTCTTCGGTTTTGACTAATTCTTCTTTAACATTATCCAGCTCGGATTGAGTTTGCTTTAGTTCACTCTCTATTTCAGCTAGTTCCTGTTCTTTTTGCAATATTTTTTTCTCAAGTTCATCAAGTTGATTGCGAACTTCTTCTTTCTCCGTTTTTACCTGATCCAGTTTTTCTTCAGCTTTATTAATGTTTTTTGATATTGACTTTAATTCTTTTTGTGCTTCGCTTAGGCTGGAAGCAAATGCTGTTACAGACATGCACATTACCAATAATATTGCAAAGATGAATATGTAGCGCTTTTTTAATCTCAACCCAATCACCCCATAATAATTAAACAAATGTTACAAGAATATAAAAAATATTTCTTTTCTTGTATTATACAATATACCTGTAATTTTGTACAGTATATATTAGAAAGATGGTAAAAATATTAGAATTTAAACTATTTTTGATTTAATGGTAAAATATTAATAC
>JAAZHD010000541.1 GCA_012510895.1 Clostridiales bacterium | reverse complement strand
GCAGGAATTTATCTTTTCTTTCCTACTCTATGCTCTTCAGGGCTTCTACCATACTTATGCGATCCAAAACCGGGTTTGTAACCCGATTGATTAAAAGACCAAAGCAGAATGTAATTGCTGCTGACAGTACATAACTTATCGGTTTTATATGCACTGCAAAATGAATCGAAGGCATAACAAGAATGGTTTCAAGAATATTGCTCAGGTACCGTCCGGCAGGCAGGCCCAGCCCAATGCCGATCAGGGTAAGAAGCAGGGTTTCCTTATTGACATACTGACGTACTTCCTTATCATAAAAGCCGAGAACCTTAATGGTGGCCAGTTCTCTTTCCCGTTCCGAAATATTTGTGCTGGATAAGGTAAAAAGCACTACCAAAGCCAGGCAGCCTGCCATTGTGATAAGGATTAAAACCACTGCATAGATAAGATCAAACCCGAAGTCTTCCTTCATAGCCGCTGTGCTGAGCGAGACGCGAACACTTTCATCATCAGTGAAGCTTTCAGCATATGCTGCCGGTTCATCTATACTTTCCCTGAAATGCGCCAGAATGCCATTCGGAGTATAAATGCCAAAAAGATCTTCATAAAGCTCCTGAGACAGGTACACATTATTGCCTAAATAGTTCTTCACTATATCTGTTATTACTGCTTCCTTTTTGTTCAGAGCAGTGTCCTGTATGAAAACCGTATCGCCCGGACTCAGCCCGAGTATTTGGGATGCATTCTGTGTAACCAGAACTCCTTTATCGTCCGGGCTTACAGGCATTGACTGCCGGTTTTCCAGTCTGATGTACTCATCTATCTCAGAGTTTAAGCCCTCAGGTATGACCAGAAGCTGTACCTGTTCGGCATCTCCGTTCTTATTTAACAATTTTACTTGATCCATCCGCATATTTAAATACCTGTCAATAATATTGTCAGAAGTTATGCGCTTAATCAAGTCATCATTATACTCTTCATCCGCCATAACCATCAGGTCGTACAGGTACACGTCATCGTATTGTTTCGGTGCCAGATCCTCGACAGAATCCTTTATGGCAAAACCAAACAGAATAAGGGCAGTACAGCCCAGTATACCGCTTATAGTCATAAACAAACGCTTTTTATACCGGAATATATTACGTAATGTAACCTTATTCAAAAAACTAAGCCGCCTCCAGATAAAGGGCATTCTTTCAAGCAGTATCCGGGATCCCGGCCTGGGTGCTTTTGGACGCATGAGGGCGGCAGGCATCCGGGCAAGTTCTTTACGGCAGGTCAGAGCCGTTGATCCAAGAACAGCTGCCATAAAAAGCACTATGCCTCCAGCACCATAGGCAGCATCAAACCGCAGATAGTATCCCGGAAATTTATAGAGTTCTTTCAGAAACAACATAATAATGCGTGGAAGAAGGATAAATCCCATCAGATTCCCCAGTATGCCGCCAGCCAAGCAGGCCATGAAAGCAAAGATCAGGTACTTGCCGTATATGGCAGCGTTGCCATACCCCAGGGCTTTGTATACAGCAATAATGCCCCGTTCCTCCTCAACCATACGGCTCATTGCGGTAAGGCTGACCAAAATGGACACCAGCAGAAAGATAACCGGGAAAACTCTGCCCAGGGCTTCTATAGAAGACAGATCGTTGTTCAGGCTGGAATAACTCTCCAGGGAGCTTCGATCCTGAATATACCACCGTGCCCGTTCCATGTCACTGAGCTCTTTATATGCCTCATTTATCTTCCTTATTCCTTCCGCCTTTTCATTTAAAAAGCTTTCCTGCTGCTGACGCAGCTCAGTCTCTCCCTTGGCAAGCTCCTCTTTGCCCTCCTCAATCTCTGCCCGGGCATCTGCTATTTTCTTCAAGGCAGCTGCTTCCTCTTTCTTTAATTCTGTCTCTCCTTCATCCAGTTTTTTTTGAGCTTGTTTAATCTCTGCCCTTCCGGCTTCCAGTTCCAGTCTTTTCGACTTCAATTCCTTATATGCCTTATTTAATTCCTCTTCCCCACGGAATAATTCTTTCTCTGCTTCGGCCAATTGTACCAGCGCATCTTCCCGCTGGGCAGAGAAAGCAGCCTTTTCCGCGTTCAGCAGCCGCTGACCGCCCTCTATCCTGCCCAGTCCCAAACCG
>JAAZHD010000540.1 GCA_012510895.1 Clostridiales bacterium | reverse complement strand
CTTAAATCCTCGTCCTTTTTAGGTTTTCTGAAAACAAATAAGTGTTCATGCATGATAAGGTAAAAATTGTATTTTTCAACTTGTCTTTCCCAATACGGCGTAGATTTACAATTGTGTTGAACTTTTATAATATCTTCTTTTAATATAAATCCGTTTTTCAGGAAAAGATTCATTACATAAAATGCCAGTGGAACATAGTGACGATTTTTTCTGGTGTCACCTATCAATATACAGCAGTATTTATCTTCTTTTAACACTCGATAAAGTTCTTTAACACCTTTTTCTAGCTCGCTACAAAATTTCTTCACTCCGGAAATATTTGATAAATCTCCTTTGATTTCCTTTGAATATTTAATAATATTCAGATAGGGTGGATGTGTTATTATTAAGTCAATGGTGGAATCCCTTATTTCACTTAAATCTCTAATGTCACCAATTTTAACAGACTGTTTATACTTATAATCACCTTCAAATTCAAGCTTTTTCTTTGTAATTTCAACAGCTTCTGGGTTTATATCAAATCCAACACCTCGCCTGTTTAATATTTTGGCTTCTATGAGAGTTGTCCCACTGCCGACCATTGGGTCCAGCACAATATCTCCTTCTTGAGAATATCGTAAAATGAGATTTCTAGGTATTTGCGGCGCAAAATTCCCCCGGTAAATTCCGCTATGTGTTTTCCATTTGCCTCTATCGTGAAAAGACCAAACTGTAGTAACCTCTTTTTTAAAGTTTATATCCTCCATAATAATTCCTCCAACAATCCCATGCGAACAAAATGAAGGTTCAATAAATAATCTATTTTTTTAAATCCTTTTTCAATTTGGTTTTTTTGTTCTTTCCAACCAGTACCATCCGTTATCCAGATGAAATCAAAGCCGTTTTCACGCAATTCATTTTGCCTTTCTATGTAAGAATCTACTATTTCCTGTGGTTTTGAACCGGAACCGGAAAAAAAGTTCACTTCAATATTTACGACTTTGCTTTTATCTTTGATAATTATAAAATCTGCTTTTCTGTTTCTTATAGACGAGTTTATATCAAAGTTGAATTTTTCTTCTAAATATCTAAATTGCTTCTGAAACAGCATTGCATATGAAGATTTTTGCCTTGAAATTATATCATCAATAATAGGTTTTAAAACTATTTCCATTGCACTACCGCTTCTATTTTTTCTAGCATTGGTATCCATTCCAACCTCAACACCTGTTGCATAATCCTGTATGCTCTTCGATGACATCTCGAGGAAAAATTTTTTTAAACCTGTTTTATGAAAAAATTCAATGATTTCATCAATATCTTTTGAAGATAAGTTTCTCTTGCTAAAATCGTAAGTAACTGTAACAGAATCATCATCGATAAAATCCTTAACAACTTTAAACTTGTTATTTCTTATCGCCAATAAAATTGGAATTGCTGGAACGACCTGCGGATATACGGTTAAAATCTTTTTTAAGTCAGTATCGAAATTTTTGCTACCAATTAAGGTGTTTAATATATTAAATTCTATCTTGTACTTCTCAACATTTTTTTTGACCTTATCCCAATCCACAAAAAAATTGTAACCTCTATTTGTATCTATCAATGTATCATAAAACTTATTAATTACAGCTTTCCGGCTGTCAACCTTTAGTATTTTGAAATATAATGGGTTCACTCAAAATACCCCCACTTAATCATAATTTCTTATAAGCAGTTCCGTAACATTCCCTCGTTTTCCACCATCACAATTAATCGACCTTTTAGCACTTACCCGTTCTATTTTAAAGTTAGTATACAGACGATCAAAAAAATCATCTTTTTCATCAACATTTTTAGGATCAGAATTACTCAATAACAAAAAAGCGCCTTTCATATCCATCTCTTTGAAAAAATTAGCCAATCTGACTTGGTCCTCATCAGTAAATCCATTTTTATCATAATTTGTGAAATTAGAAGTTTTATTTAGTGGCCTGTATGGAGGGTCAAAGTATACTAATGTATTTTCTGTAATAAATTTTTTACTTTCCTCAAAATCAGCAGCAAATATATGAGTATTATTAAGGGCCACGTGAACATTGAGCAGGTTT
>JAAZHD010000539.1 GCA_012510895.1 Clostridiales bacterium | reverse complement strand
CCTCTTTATGTGCAGAAACAGCCTCCTATGTATTTAAGATTAAATATCGTGATGTTATAGAGCGGCTGAATTTCAGCGAGCTTGATCCTGAGTATAAGGAATGGCTGCTTAAGAACATAAAACCCGGAGAACTGAAGTTTAACAGGAATGTAAAGCTGCCTGAAGCAACCGGCCGCCGTTATCGTGCAGTGGCTTCGGCATCTGTGGAATGGAATAACGGACGCGAAATAGTCGGCACCATGGATGCGCTTCTGGCTATTGTAAGTCCGGATGATAAGGTTTATTCCCTGGGACATGCTGCAGCATACGGTCCTATAAGATGCATGTGCACAAATAAGGCAAAAACCAAGCTCTGGGGCGTAGCCGGAGATCCTGAGGACATGGGATATGTGTTCTACTACGATGATGAAGTGGGCTTAAAACAGCTGGGTATTATAAACTACAATACCCACGGCTACTATGGAACAACGGCTTCCAATGAACTTTCCAGCATTGTTCTCAATAATGCGGAAGATACCCTCGCAATTGGTTCCATAGACCGCATTGCCACAGTTCATATTATTGATCTGAAAAAATAACTGTGTGCCAAAATATATATATAAATACCAAAAGAAAATTTGATACACCCTGAATAAAAAAGGAAGTGTCCGAAAATATCGGAGCTTCCTTTTTTTTATCTGCTTTTCCGCGAAATCATTCCAGGTTTAATCTGTGCTTCAAAACATAATTATTCAGAAGAAAATGACCTATTCCCAGCAGAATCAGAACTATTGAAACTGGCAGCAAAATTTTATACAGCATTGCAGGTTCAAACTGCAAATCGGCTGCTCCTATTTCTAAGAAGCCATAAGACCAAGCAAGTAAAAGCAGTAAAATGGCTAAAATTATCTGTGTAATTAAATATAATATGCAAAAGGCTGCAAAGGAAGCTATGATTTTGTGATTGTTTACCTGGTGGCCTAAGGAGATGGAGCTGTAGATAACCAGAATGCCGTGAGTTAGGGCAATCAAGATATATAAGCCTATACCGATCAGGCCGGTTGTTCCGAACATGTTTTTAAGCGCCTTATATAACTCTGCCAGTTCCGTACTTAAGCCGCTGCGGCAGGAGATAATTAAAACGGAAAATATAAGGGAAAGGCCGCTGACGATCATCCAGAAAACAGCAGTAATGAGTTTGCTTAATAGGTGCTGATTAACTTTTACGGGCAGGGTGAACATTAGATACCCTTCATCACCCAGCAGGTTTTTGTAAAATCGCTGTATAACTATTACCAGCGTGATGGCAATAACTCCGACGATTAAAGCAAAGTAAATAAATATGCTCATTGCATTGATGAATACTTGCAGGTTAAAACTGTTTGCCTTTTCTAATGAACTAAAAGGATTTATCAGCCTGTTAATGATGGAAAATATAAGCAATGCCAATTGCATGGGAATGATTATGCGAGCAGTAGCTTTGATTTCATATTTCATAAGTTTCCTCAGCATTTGAATACCTCCCTGAATAAAGAGTCTATGGATTTTCCGCTTTCTTCCCTAATTTGGTCTACGGTTTGCTGCATAACTACCTGTCCTTCTTTCAGGAAAATCACTTCGTCCAGTATTTTTTCAATATCAGCAATAAGATGGGTGGACAGGATCAGGGTTGCATCTTCGTTGTAATTTCGCAAGATTGTATCAAGTATATAATCCCGTGCTGCAGGGTCCACTCCCCCGATTGGTTCATCCAGAAGATAGAGCTGGGCTTCCCTGCTCATAACCAAAATCAGCTGAACTTTTTCTTTGGTGCCTTTTGACATGTTTCTCAGCTTGTCATTGGGATTCAGGTTCAGGCTTTTCAACATGTCATAGGCCTTGTGTGCATTGAAATCCTCATAAAAATCCCTAAAGAACCCAATTATTTCTGATACCTTCATCCAATCGTTGAGATAACTGCGTTCCGGGAGGTAGGATATAACAGCCTTTGTTTCTACACCGGGCTTTTTACCATTGATAAGAAGTTTCCCTGAAGTGGGAGTAAGCAGGGCATTACAGAGTTTTATAAAAGTTGTTTTGCCGCTGCCGTTAGGTCCGAGCAGCCCTATAATGCGCCCCCTGGGTATTTTAAGGTTAACATTTTTTAGGGCTGTAATTCCGTTGAATTCTTTGGTCAGGTTTTCACTTTCAAGTATATAAGTCATTTTTTATCCCCTCCTGAAAAATCTCTTAAGATTTCCAAAATTTCTTCATGGTCAAAACCCAGTTCCTTCATTTTTTTCAGAAATGCTTTAACATGATCTTTGGCCAGCCTGGCTTTTACCTCTTTGATCGTGGCCCGGTCCTCTGTAACAAAGCGGCCGCTGGTGCGGCAAGTGTACAAGAGTCCTGTTTCTTCTAGCCCGGCCAGAGCCCTTTGCATAGTATTGGGATTCACAGATGCCTCCTGTGCCAGATCCCGGACCGACGGCATTTTAGAACCCGGAGGGTAAACCCCGGAACAGATTCTGAGTTCTATTTGCTCAATTAACTGAGTGTAGATAGGCCGGTCAGATGACAAGTCCCATGACATTGCATCACATCCTTTCCGATGCTCTGAATAATTATGAGTTACTGAACAGCATCACTGTACTATTGTATTAAGTATCTAGTACAATAATACAATAGGTG
>JAAZHD010000538.1 GCA_012510895.1 Clostridiales bacterium | reverse complement strand
GCTTATAGGCACCGTATCCGTATGGCCTTCTATAATGATATTGTTATCAAATGCTGAAATCAGCTTTGTCAGTTTGTCCAGCAGGAGCTTGCTTTCATCCTTCAGATCGGCCATTCCGGGGTCAAAAAGAATGCTTTCGTTAATATCAATGATAACTCCCCTCCGATCCATCCTGAGCCTGACTTCCGCTTCCAGGTCTTCTTCCTCAACAAAACTCTGAACAATGCCGTAAACTCTTTTAATTTTCTCGTTCAGAACGGCAATACCGTCTTGTGTCTCCTTAAAGCGGGCATCGTCCTGATCTTCAGGCGGTATATCCTGAGACGGAATTATGGGCCCGATAGGTCCGCCCGGGTATTCATCAAATATAGTGGAACCGCTTTGCCCGGTTAAAGCCAATTGCAGAGAGACGGCAATTTCTTTGAATCTTTCCGCATCAATACTGGAGAAAGTATACAGCAGAACGAAAAATGTAAATAAAAGGGTAACCAAATCCGCATAGGTCGTCAGCCAGTTCCCCGAACTTTCTTCACTACCTGTCTGCCTCCGCCTTCTACTCATTTTCAATCACCATTTCCGCTTTTTCCGCAAGTTCAATTCTCTTCTGCCGCTCTTTCGGAGACAGGTATGCCATAAGCTTTTCTTCCACTATCCTGGGATTGACTCCTGACTGAAGGGCCAGCACTCCGTCTATTATCATTTCCATAGCGAATAACTCCTCGTCGGTTTGAGTTCGCAGATTGTTGGCGATAGGAATAAATACCAGATTGGCAAGCAGGGTGCCATAGAATGTTGTTATCAGGGCTGTTGCCATACCTGCCCCTATAGCAGCTATATCCTCCAGATTGCTTAACATGATAATCAGGCCGATCAAAGTACCTACCATGCCAAATGCGGGGGCTAAATTACCCCAGGTTCGAAATAGGTTTTCCCCATGTTTGTGCCTTTCCTCCACCGCATCTATTTCCAGTTTCATAATCTCATCGATTGTTTCCGGTTCCACTCCGTCCACCACCATCTGCAGCCCTTTTTGCAGGAAATGATCGTCAATTAAAGCGATGTCATCTTCCAGAGACAGCAGGCCCTCTTTCCTGGCCTTTCTGGCAAGATCGGTAAAAAGAACTACCAGATCACCCTTAGAGTGACTAGACTCTACAAAAAGTTTTTTCAGAACGGCGGGAATGGTTTTAATATATCTAAAAGGATAGCAGATAAACAGAGCTGCCAGGGAACCGCATAATGTTATAAGTATGGAGGGTATGCTCCAGAACATCTGCAGGTTTCCGCCGTCCATGAAAATTGCATAGGCTACCAGTACTAATCCGATAATAAAAGAAAACAGCGGCAGCGTATTTTTTTTCATTCCGTCATTCCTCCATTGGCAGAGTGGATGGCCTTACGATAGGCCATCACCTTATCTGCGACTTCTTCAGCTGATTCACCGACCCTAAGCTTTTTCCCGTTTGTCAATGTAATTATGGTATCATGATGTTCTTCCACCTGTTCTATTAATTCCGGATTAAGATAGAAGGAACTGCCTTTCAGGGTTGTCAGCTTAATCATTTTATTTTCTCCTGTCCCTTATTATCTCTTCAGGTTAATCAGTTCCAGCAGCATCTCATCGGATGTGGTAATTATTCTGGAATTGGCCTGGTAGGCCCTGCTGGTTATAATCATCTCCGTAAACTCATTTGCCAGATCCACATTGGACATTTCCAGATTACCCTGACGCAAAATCCCCAGGCCGTTTCCGGCAGGGTTTCCATATTGGGGCTGACCGGTATTGTTAGAAATCCCGTAGGTATTGCCCCCGAGTTTCTCAAGGCCGTTAGTATTGGGGAAAGTTGCCAGTGCCACCCTGCCTAAAGTATATCTTTCGCCGTTATCATAGATAGCGGTTATGAGTCCGCTTCCGTCAATATAAAAGGTTTCCAGCCTGTATGTGTCTGCTCCGTCGAAAATTTCATCCGGAATGGTAAGCATCTCAAGATTGCTTCCGTCCGCCTCTATGTTAGGAGGATTCGTCTGAAGGGGCATTCCATTTGCATCGAAGTTGGATATACCAAGAATATAAAAGCCCTCTCCATTTACCAGATTTCCGTTATAGTCCTTATAAAAAACCCCGTCCCGTGTATATCTTTTGGATACACCCGCAGGATCCTCAGATATTACAAAGAAGCCTTCTCCTTCAATTGCCAGATCCAAATCCCTGCCCGTAGGCTGCATGGCTCCGCCCTCAAACAGAGTATCTATAGCCGCTACTGATACACCTTGCCCTATCTGCTGAGGATTGATGCCTCCCCGCCCGTTGGTGACAGGTGCCTGTGCCCGTACCTGTGTCTGGCTGAATGTGTCATGAAATCTTACACGGCTTGATTTATATGAAGTGGTGCTTACATTTGCAATGTTGTTGCCTATAACATCCATTTTCGTCTGGTTGCTTCTCATCCCGGCCACTCCAGAATACATTGAACGCATCATAATTTATTTCCTCCTGTTTTTTAGTTTTGCCGCATCAGTCAGTCAGCGGCCTGACGGCCTCCTATAACAGGTCCGGCCGTAATTATTTGATAATTACCGCACTGTCAATATT
>JAAZHD010000537.1 GCA_012510895.1 Clostridiales bacterium | reverse complement strand
TCGCAGTCAAATAGTAAGTACCTTCCGGAGTTTTTATGAAGCCTACTTTTACTTCTCCAATAAGTTTTCCATCTTCATCAAAATCATATAATACTCCACCAATTCTTGTCCTACCAGTACGCATATATCCTGATGACGTCGAGAAATAGTATTTATCCCCATTAATTTCCTGCCAACCATAAACTCTATAACCATCCTCATCCAAATAATAAGTTCCTGCATCAGTTTTAATAAATTCGGATGTTACTTTGCGGATCAGCTTTCCGTCTTCTGTGAAATCATATAGGAATTCACCAATCCTTGTTCTACCAGTACGCATATAGCCGTTTTCATATGAGAAATAATATGTGTATCCATCAATAGTTGCCCAACCGCTCTTATAAAACCTTAGATTACGATAATATAAGGTGTTGTCTCCTATTTTTACGAAACCAGTACCGCCACTTAAAAATCTTCCTTCTTCATCGAAGACCGTCTCTAATCCCCACACTTCTGTCTTACCAGTACGTGCAAACCCAGTTTCTTCATCAAAGTAATATAAGTCCTTACCAATTGCAAATAAACCTTTATAAGGTTCTCCATTAATGAAATACATAATGTTCTCGTCATAAGTTCTTACAAATCCAATGTAATTAGAAACTAATCTAGTATAACCACACTCAGAACAAACCAATATATCGCCCTCAATATAAAAACTATGGATGTGATCATCAATCTTTGTTTTTGTATATGAGTCAATAGTTACTCCAGTTTCTACTTCCCGTGTTGTTACTTTGAAGCTAGTTTCATTTGCTTCAACTGTGATATATACCGAATTTTCAGTGTCTTCCATTACATCAAAATAGAAATCTGGATTATTAGCTGAAGTATATCTTTTTTCACCTAAGGCACCACTGACAATATATACTATACCATCTTTATCAGGTACGCCATTAATAAGTGGTTTTGTTCTTGCATATGCGTGATCATGACCTGAGAATACGAAATCAATTCCTGCCCTTTCAGCATAACTTGGTACGAGTTCACGGAACAAATCACCATTACCTTGTGGATTAGTATAATATGGTGGCTGATGTGAAACAAGAATACGCCATTTTGCCTGTGCTTGATTGGAATCCTGAACAAGCCATTCTAAGGCTTCAATTAGTTCGTCTCTACTCATCCCATAATCAAAAACAGCCACATAAACATTCCCATAAACAGCTGAATAGTAATTGTTACTATCCTTGGGTAGGTTGAACAGAGCTCTAGCCTTTTCTCCATCATTGTCACCGTAATATTCATGATTACCTAATACATGAATAATATCGATATTCCCTAAAGTTGAATCCGATATTGCGGATAAGACTTCTTTCCATTGGTTAAAGTGACCTGCATCGTCAATAATATCTCCGACTTGAATAGCAAAGTCATAATCTATGCCATTTAATGCAATTCTGGAAAGAGCACTTCTAAATTTCGCAAAGTCTAAAGTTTGAACATCTCCCATTACTAAGAAATTAACATCAGAATTTTTATGTAACGTATTGAACGTTCTCAGTTCAGACCAGAATTCTCCATTCCCAACCCGGTAAACATATTCTTTTCCGCTAGTTAATCCATCGATCACAACATTATTAATATTTACTACATAGTTTTCTTTAACTTCTTGTGAACCATTAAATACATATAGTTCGCTGGAACCTTCTTTACCTAAAAATGCTGATTCCCCATATAAATCATAGTCAGTCTTTAATGCATATTGAATAATTGCGCTGTTATTGAGCGCAAATGCATTTGAAACCCAAGTAATATTCTTGCTCTCTTCTGGGTTTTTAACACCATTCAGATTAATAAATAACGGAGTACCATTTTCATCACCTATTGATCCATATGCTTGTCCCTTATATTCAAATGAAACTTCATCATTAAGTTTTGCTACTAAAGTAAATCTTGCAATCTCACTTGACAGTTCAGTAGTAACTAATATTCCATTTTCATCTGTAAAACCTAAACTTCTCTTTGAACTAGCTGATTGAACCAAGAAAACTTCTGCATTTTCAACGTTGTTTCCATTGGAATCCGTTACTTTAATTATTGCTTCATGACCCACCAGAATTATATTTGTAGATATTTTTAAAGGAGCAACGACTTTTAAGTTTTTAGGTAGTGCCGAGAAGCTCTTAAGGAATAACCCCGTTGTATTGTCCTGTATATATTCGAATTCTCCAATATAGACACGATACATTAGCACCGCATTATCGGTTAATGTACTATCAATAGGAACTCTAATTCTGCATATATAGTCTACTTCATCATTACTAATCCTCTCAGCATTAATATTTAATATACGGACGCCATTTAAATACTCAACATCACCCGTAAATGCATCACTAAACTCAACTTCAAAATTTCATAGTGTTTTTGATATTTGAAGAGATAACTTTGCTCTATTTATATTATCAATCTCATCAGTCTTTAACTCAATTATATAATCTTAGCCGATAACAACTTCATCGCTGCTTTCCAAATAGACTTTATTATTTGCACCTGTATTAACTGTTATGTACCTTCTTTCAACTGTTTCATTTCCGGCATTATCCATAACTACAACCTTAATTTCATGTATACCGTCAGTTAAAAAGACATTCTGCAAATATGCCTTTCCACCAGTAATATCAAGTGCATAACCTTCTTTATTCAAATAATTAACTCCATCTACATATATACTTACATTTTCAAAATCAATATCAGTAGCGTTCTTTTCTTCATACTCATAAAAAGAAGTTTCAATAGTAACATTATTTGTCTTTATTACTTGTTCGTTTTCAACTTCCTCATTATTTATTTTAACTGAATCAATAATTGGAGGGTTGTAATCTTCCGGATTAGTTCCATAAGAAACGGTGATGTTATCTACATATATATTCCCGATTGGTCTTAATGGTTCTTTATTAAATGAGCCAGCTGTAATCATAAGTCTTATAAACTGTCCGGGAAGTATTGTATAAGGCCCACCAAATTCAGTAAGATCTACTTCGACGTATTTCCATCCCAGCCAATTAATACCATCTTTTTCAGTCGTTAAATCGAATGCCTTCCATGCTGTGGTACCATTAACACCAATGCCAGTTCTTAACCACAGGCCTTGAGATTCCTCTGTACCGTATATCCACATACCTATACTCTTTGGAGAACCGGGAAGTTGAAAAGTTACACCCAATTCTTCTAATCCTTCTCGATCTGTAAAACCTGCATATGCTCCACTAGGATTCTTTTCTTTTGGTACTTCAGTATAATCAAAATCCACT
>JAAZHD010000536.1 GCA_012510895.1 Clostridiales bacterium | reverse complement strand
ATGTAGATTTTACTTAGTATATTTTTTGGTGTAAAGGTGACATTTTCACTGATTAAAACCACTCGCTTTTAGGTGACATTTTCATAGATTATTGACAGAACTAATTATGAAAACTAAATAGGTAACTTTCCAAAACCCATGATAAAGTATAGCTAAATAACACAGCTTCGTCAAGTATCAAATTTGTGTCTGCTTGGAAATTACTGCTCAATAGGATGATTTCTACAATCCATATAGCCTCAATCTTTTTTGCATACTATTGGTTTACATTTTTACAGATGCAGCTTATCTCCACTATGATTTAGAATAGTCATTTATACAATGTATAAGAGATTACAATGCAAGCTTTTATGTTCTGGGTTTACCATAGAAAAATGCTGCCATTAACCCAGGCCCTGCATGAGTTCCTATGGTTGAACCAATATATGTATAATAAACATCACTAAATCCGATATCTTGCTTAAGCCCTTCACCAAACTCATTTGCCTTTTCAGGTATATCTGAGTGACATATATAGAGGGTCTGTTCCTGAGGATTCACTACCAATTCTCTCACAATATCATGGATTCTTCTTATGGTCGCTTTTCTACCCCTTATTCTTTCCCGAACTAGCAAATGACCTTCCTTATCAAGATTGAGTATCGGATTAATTTTAAGAGTTGTTCCTATAATTGCCCCTGCCCGACTTACTCGCCCGCTTCTATGGAGATATTCTAAATTGTCTGTTGTATAATAAGTATTAATTTCAATCTTATGTTCCTCAATCCATTTAACACATTCCTGTGCTGTCTTGCCCTGATCTCTCATTTCTGCGGCTTTAATAGCAAGCATTCCGTATCCTACTGAAGCTAATGTAGAATCAATTAAATAAATATCTTGATCAGGATATTTTTCTTTCATTATATCCACGGCCTGCATTCCATTCGAATAAGTTCCGGATATTCCACTACCAAGACATATATGTATTATAGGCAGCTTAAGATGAAGTAAACTTTCCCAGAATGAGACGAATTCGTATACATTAACCTGCCTTGTTCTTGGAGTAGCTCCATTACGGATCTTATCATAAAATACTTTAAAATCATCATGAACCATAGTGTCACGGAATTCATCTTCTCCAATATAGTATGACATTTGTAAAGGATAGATTTTTCTTTCCTTACACAAAGACATTGGAAGGTCGCATCCAGAATCAGTTGCCATGCAAAATTTAGACATAAAAATACCCCCTTTATTGAGTTATTTTACCAAAAACCATTAATCAAATCAAATTCCACCTGCAGTTCACATAAAATAAATATAAGTTGGGTCATATATGGAAATACTTCTTGTTATCCACTCCAGATTTGTTTTTATCTTCTAATTTATTAATCAATGCTCTCATTGCCATTGCTCGATGACTAACCTTATTTTTCTCTTCTATCGGCAACTCTGCCATGGTCTTGTTATATCCAGCCACTATAAATAAGGGGTCATACCCGAATCCGCCTTCTCCTTTACATGTGAAACCAATTTTTCCAGGACATGTACCTTCAACTTGAATATAAGCTCCATCCGGCCAATATAAAGTTATAGCACAGCGGAATAGTGCCTTACGCTTGCTTTCCGGTACATTTTTCATTAATGATAGGAGCTTTAAATTGTTTTCTTCATCTGTAGCATGTTCGCCTGCAAACCTAGCAGAGTATACACCCGGAAGACCATTTAGCGCTTCAACTTCTAATCCAGAATCATCAGCTAATACAATTTGCTTTGTCAGCTCACTAATTCTTTTGGCCTTCTTTAAAGAATTACCAGTAAAATCTGATTGATCCTCTATAACAGTTATATCTATTCCAAAATCTTGCATTGAGAGGACGTCATATTTCAAATTTTTAAATAGTTCTCGGAATTCCTGTATCTTACCCTGATTCTTACTAGCAACAATTAGTCTTTGTCTTACCAACTTGCTTTCAACTCCCTTGTTTAGTTTTCTCATTATATAAATTACAGTGTATATGCTTAATCATATATACAATTGTACAAATAGCATAGTATAGTATATATT
>JAAZHD010000535.1 GCA_012510895.1 Clostridiales bacterium | reverse complement strand
GGCCAGCTCCAGGGCCACCACCGCCATGAGGTGTTGAAAAAGTCTTGTGAAGATTCAAATGCAATACATCAAAACCCATATCTCCGGGACGTGTTAGACCCATCATAGCATTAGCGTTTGCACCATCATAGTATAATAAACCTCCTGCTTCATGGATCATATCAGCTATTTTAAGAATATTTTTTTCAAACAGACCCAATGTGCTGGGGTTTGTTAACATCAGACCCGCTATTTTATCATCAATTACAGTTTTAAGCTTTTCTATATCCACACCGCCATCTTTATTCGATGGAACTTCAATAACTTTCATACCTAGCATAGCTGCAGTTGCAGGATTTGTACCATGTGCTGAGTCCGGAACTATAATCTTATTTCGTTTATAATCTCCTCGATTCTCATGAAAAGCCTTTATAATCATTAAACCAAGTGCCTCACCTTGGGCACCAGCTGAAGGTTGCATGCTGAAAGCTGACATACCAGTTATTTCACAAAGAAATTTTTCCAGTTCAGCAATCAGTTCAAGGGCCCCTTGGACAGTTTCAACAGGCTGTAATGGGTGAATATAAGTAAAACCAGGCATTTGTGCTACTTCTTCATTAATTTTAGGATTATACTTCATTGTACAGGAACCTAGAGGATAAATTCCCAGATCCACTGCATAGTTCTTATGTGATAAATTTGCAAAATGTCTTATGACATCTACTTCGCTTACCTCCGGTAAAGAAGCTTGTTTTTGCCGCACAAAGGAGGAAGGCAAATCATATTCTGGCACATCAGAAGTCGGTAGTCTATAAGCTTTTCTGCCAGGGACTGAGCATTCAAATATTAATTTATCATACTTTTTCATGCCATCTCCTCCAATAATTGCTTAAGGTAGTCAATTTCTTTTTTTGTGCGTTTTTCTGTTACACAATATAAAATGACATTTTTTAATATAGGAAAATCTTTATGTAAAGAATATCCACCGATAATTCCGTTTTCGAGCAGCTTTTTTTGAATTTTTTTCACAGGGAATTCGCTTAGAATTGGGAACTCTTTAAAAAAAGGTTGTTCAAAGGCTAAACGATATTTACCGCTTTCTGTAATTATATCAGCAGCATAATGTGCCTTATCATAACAAAGTCGAGCCACATCATGCAAACCTTTCTTTCCCATTGTTATAAGATATGCGCAAGCTGCAAGCGCATTTAGTGCCTGATTTGAACAAATATTTGACGTGGCTTTTTGCCTGCGGATATGCTGTTCTCTGGTTTGGAGTGTGGATACAAATCCTCTCCTGCCTTCTTTATCTGTTGTCTGACCAACTATTCTACCGGGCATTTTTCTAATTAAGTCTTTTGAACATGCGATAAACCCCAGAGTCGGACCTCCGAAGGACATTGGATTCCCTAAGCTTTGGCCATCTCCAATTGCGATATCAGCACCCCATTCACCAGGACTTTTGAATATTCCAAGTGAGATAGGATCTACAGATAAGATCAATAATCCTTTATTTTTATGTATGATTTTCTCGGCTTCTTCCATATTCTCTAAGTAACCTAAAAAATTAGGAGTTTGAAGGATAATTGCAGCTGTATTTTCACTAACCTCTTTTTTCAATATTTCAATGTCTGTTACGCCGTTAGTCATAGGGATTGTTACAAGCTCAATACCACGATATTTAAGATATGTTGACAATACTCTACGGGTATCAGGATGTATTGTTTCCGAAACAATTATCTGTTTACGTCTAGTTTTTTCTGCAGCTAAAAATGCAGCCTCTGCAGCTGCACTGGCACCATCATAAAGAGATGCATTAGAAACTTCCATATCAGTAATAGCGCATATCATACT
>JAAZHD010000534.1 GCA_012510895.1 Clostridiales bacterium | reverse complement strand
TTACGGGTAATCGTCCTGATAAGGTCCGTCCCAGGAGGTGAAACACACACCTTCCAAGTCCGAAAATATTATACATGATTGACAAGGTTCAGGCCAGACGATAGCTGGCAGGCGGTCGTAGATGGGGAACCGCAGGCGGTAGGATTTGGAAGCCGCCGCCATCCCATGGGGGATGGCACATAGAAGTGCTTGATGTTTAGAAAAGCAACAAATACAACGTTATGTTAACAGGGTCGAACAGTGGCAAAAGTCACTGATGAAATAACTATATTAATTGTACAAGGAGGAAGAATAGTTGATTGAAAAAGCAGCATCTTATTTAAAAATTCATTTGCCTGAGGATAGGATGCCAAAGATTGGCATGATATTGGGTTCAGGGTTAGGAATATTGGCAGATTTCATAAAGGAACCTATAATTATAGACTATAAAGATATTCCCGGATTTCCTCAAACAACAGTGGATGGTCATGCAGGCAAGTTAGTATTCGGAAACTATCAGGGACAATGGGTTTTGGCAATGCAAGGACGTTTTCATTATTATGAAGGAAAAGATATATTTGAGGTGGTTTTTCCAGTGCGTGTTATGAATTTATTGGGAATCAAGATACTTATAATAACTAATGCTGCTGGTGGAATAAACGAAAGTTTTCAACCCGGAGACCTTATGCTTATAACAGACCATATTAATATGAGTGGTGTAAATCCTTTACGTGGGAAAAATTTTGATCTTTTTGGGCCAAGATTTCCGGATATGAGCTATGCTTATGATATAGAACTTCGCGAAATAGCCATGAGAGAAGCAGAAAAACTAAAAATACCCTTAAAAAGCGGAGTATACGCTATGATGCAAGGGCCTAGTTTTGAAACTCCAGCTGAGATTAGAATGCTTCGCATCCTAGGTGCAGATGCTGTAGGTATGTCTACGGTGCCCGAAGTGATCACAGCTGTTCATGGAAAAATGAGGGTTCTTGGTATATCATGTATTACCAATATGGCCGCTGGCATCCTGGAACAACCATTAACACACGAAGAGGTTTTAAAAACAGCAGAACATACAAAAGTTAAATTTATGAAATTGATAGAAGCAGTAGTTTCTGCCATTTGAACCATCGAATAACAACCTCCTTCGTTGGAAAACCTATAAATATAAAATGCCAATAAAGGAGGGACAATATGATAAATCACATAGCAAAATATTTATCTTTGGTTTTGTCCATTTTGCTTATTTTTTCTAATATATCAATAGCCCTTGCTGCTCCGCAGCCATTTGATATACAGGCAAAGTCTGCAATATTAATGGAATATGAAACAGGGACCATTCTTTATGAAAAAAACGCAGATGAAAAATTTCCTATAGCCAGTTTGACTAAAATAATGACTATTTTACTGGCACTAGAGTCTATTGATGCAGGACAGCTAAAGTTGAATGATAAGGTTACAGTTAGTGAGTATGCATCTTCGATGGGTGGCTCTCAGGTATTCCTCCATGCAGGAGAAACTCTTTCAGTAGATGCATTATTAAAGGCTATAGTTGTAGCTTCTGGAAATGATGCTTGTGTTGCTATTGCTGAAAAAATTTCTGGTTCTCATGAAGTGTTTGTATCCCGAATGAACCAACGAGCAAAAGAGTTAGGTATGAATAACACGAATTTTGTTAATTGTACTGGACTTCCTGCCGATAATCATTATTCTACAGCTCGTGATGTAGCTATAATGTCTTGCGAACTTCTAAAACATCCTGCGTTTTTTCGTTGGAGTTCTATTTGGGTAGATACATTAGAAGAGAGTCGTAATAAGACAGAGCTTGCAAACACTAACAAATTAGTGCGCTTCTATGATGGTACTGATGGTATCAAGACAGGATATACTCAGGAAGCAGGACACTGCCTGTCAGCAACAACAAAACGTGGTAATATGCGTTTATTATCTGTAGTATTAAATGCACCAACTTCACAAGTAAGATTCTCTGAAGCCACTAAAATGATGGACTATGGCTTTGCAAATTTTAAAGTCGTATCGTTTTTAAAAAAGAACCAAATAATAAAACCAGACATTCGGGTTACTGGGGGAAAAGAAGAATATATTAATGGAATTATTTCAAGTAACGTAAATTTTTTAATTAAATCTGATGAATCTACGGAATTTGTACAGGATATAGAAATTGATGAAAAAATTACAGCCCCACTGGAAAAAGGAGAAAAAATTGGAACTTTGACCATCAGACAAGACGATAGGATAATAGAGACCTTAGATATTATCTCTGATAGAGATGTATTTAAAGGATCATGTATAATTAAGTTCGCAAAATAAAAAGAAGGAAAAACCA
>JAAZHD010000063.1 GCA_012510895.1 Clostridiales bacterium | reverse complement strand
GAGTACGGATATCGGGGTCGGGTATGGATACAATTTGAAATCTTTGTCCTCTTGATGCTTTATCCAGTGTCATAAAAAGTCCTCCCGTCATGAAATAGTTATGGAAAATTTATGAAAATGATAATCATTATCAATGAAGCCCTAAAAAATTCCCTAGTTATTAGATAATACTCAGGGTTTTATTTCCGAGTTATTTGCTATACTATTGGAATTATAACCTGAATGAGAATGATTGTCAATAATCCGCAGCAAAAAAGTTTGTGTCAAGTACTAATGGGCAAATTTTTCATTTTTCCTTGCAGTAAGAATATGTCAGTACTTTTTTGCTTGGTTTGAGCCTACTTGGTAGTGTCAAGAATTTTTCGCACATTTATAGTCAACCCCGTTACCTACAGTTATCCTTAATCCCTAAATGAATCAATAAGGCCCTTTGCCCTGGCTGTCAAGGGTAAAGGATAAAGCCCGTACTACGTACGCCCTTGACATCCAGGGCAAAGGGCCTTACCATCCTTGATGGGGATTAAGGAAAACTCAGATAACCAGAATATCATCAGCTATGCTATTGAGAAGGTCTGTATTAAAATATCGTTTTCCTCCTAATTCACTGATTTGTTCCTTTAATACTCCTTCGTTCAGGTGTATAACGAACCTCTTAGCGGCATGTATTCAGGCATTACACACACCACCCATTATGAGCAATATGAACAGGCGGCAGGGCATTGGAGTATGGATGATGCCTGGTTAAGCAGGCCTAACATGCCATATACTCATTGTCAAGGGACTTTCGAGGCATAAAAGCCAGCTTATCTATATACCATTTCACTGAATACCTTAAGGTCAAACATACTGCGGATTGCTTTTCTCCCATTTGTAGTCTTACAGTTTGAAAATGGTATTTGGCCTTGGTGTATCGGATATAATGATTTTTTAACTGTTTTCTTTACTGCTGCCTGGGTACTGCTAATAGTATCTACAAAACGCTCTCTAAGCCTTTCTGAAAGCTGCCCTGATATGAGCGCTGATATTTTATCCTTGAAACCTTTCTCCATCTTTAACGCTATGATTTTTGCTAAATTGTTAGCCCCCTTCTCACTCCAGCTTTTTCCTCCTTTCATACGCTTTGCAAATATGTTTACATTCCTCTCTATAGTGCCTAAAGTTCTGTATTCCATTCCTTCCGGAGCATTGGGAAGAATAATATTTTTCCTGTCTTTGTATACTACTATTCCATCAATGTTGCTTTTTATATAGTTCTCAAGGCTGGTAAGCTTCTTTACTTCACTTTCCAAACCGCCACATTCATACTTTAAGCTATCAATTTTGTTTAATGCTTTTTCAATTTCACCATTCTTCAGCCACCTTAGTATATGCCGTCTGGCCTGCTTGTCGTATACATTTCGGATTACGCTTTTAGCAAGATGATAGGGATCCAGTTGAAAAATGTCCATATCCAAATCGTGACCGTTTCTTATCCAGGCTGCACCATCTCCATTTAATACTCTGTAAACTATTTCATCAACATTATATTTTTTTGCTACTGCAGCATCCCTTAAAATTTTAAACTCCTCCGGTTCCATGTAACCGGCAAAAGCTTGCTTTTCTACTGTTTTGTATTCTTTGGAGGATGGATATCTTTTTTCCCATCCCTCATATATAACCCCTACCTTTAGCTCTTTTTTGCCCTTCGAAGATTTTTCTCTGCTCTTGCCCTGCATGGAAAGCCACAAGCCATCAACTTCTTCAAACAGAATAGGAACTTCTCTGTCTCCTGAAAGCTTGTTCTCTTTATAGGATTCTATCAGGACTTTTTCGGCTTCTTCCTGCTTTTCTCCTATAGCCTGTATTATATTCCATACACCTTGATGGCTTATGGACTGATTAGTAAAGTCTGAAACTGCTTGTGATACTTCCCTGTAAGACATTTCGCAGCTATGTTCAACAATTTTTTCTACAAGATTAGGGGATATGAGTCCTATAGTATCAAGCCCAAGCTCTTTATCCAGCAAAAACACATATTCCGTACTTCCATCATCCTTAAATCGTTTATATAGCACCCGGTTTAATGGCATTTCTCCCATCAGCGTCTTAATTGTACTTTTACGTGTCCCCTTATGCCTTAGTTCAGCTTTATTTCTATTCTTACAGAGTTCTTCATCAAGTCTTGCCAAGAACTCTACCATGAGCGTTTTAGCCACTTCGCAGCCTATTTCAAAAAAAATTCTCTCAATCTCCTTGAATGTTATCGTATTTCCAGTTAAACTATTCATATCACGATTCCTTTCGTTTGGTTCTTGACAATTATCAAACTACAGGAAAATCGTGATTATGGGAAGACCTTTTTTGAGGTTTTCCCATATTTTTTTGCCTACGATAATTTTACTCTAAGATTATAGAGGGTACTAGCTTTTTCCGTCAATTTCTTTTGAACAAACAACTTAATAGTATAAAAAAACAT
>JAAZHD010000533.1 GCA_012510895.1 Clostridiales bacterium | reverse complement strand
GTATCAGGCTATACACCGATGCTGCGGCTGAGCTTGACAATGAACCTGCCAGAAACATCCTGCTTCATCTTGCAGAGGAAGAGAAGAAGCATGAGAAATATTTCAGGAAACTAAAAAGCGGTATCTCTGAAAACGATGAACGCAAAATCGAATTTAACGAAGAAATTCTGGACTACATAAAAGCCTTAAGCAGTAGGGAAATCTTCCCCGAGGATGACAAACCCTTTAAGGAACGCTTTCAGACTCTGGAAGATGTTATTCAGTTCGGGCTTCAGACTGAAAAGGACTCCATACTGTTTTACGTGGAACTTTCCCATCTGGACTGGGATGCCGGCACCAAACAAGTTCTGGAGTCCATAATTAAGGAAGAGAAACGGCACATGGTGAAGTTAACTGAAATACGTAAGCTTATTGAGACACGGGATGTCTATTATTAAAATCCCCTTATCAGAACATCTGATTATCAGTTTATTTCATTAATATATCTATGTTATCCCCGTCTAAAATATAGAAAAGAACAGAATTCCCAGCGCAGCGGATATTATTATCATAAGCGCAGGATGGATTTTAAGCTTAATTATTCCAACCAGGCCCAGGATAAAAATCACCACTGCCCTCCAATTTATGCTCTGGAGCCAGGTTCCCGTTATTTCAGGTGCAAAGGCATTCTTTCCTATTAAGAAAGTGGAAGATGCAATAAGGCCTATAACTGCCGGCCGCAATCCTGACAGAACGGCCTGAACTACGGGATGATCCTTAAATTTAGTAAAGTATTTTGCGACCATAACTACAATGACGAAGGAAGGAACTATAACGCCCATGGTGGCAAAGGCACCTCCAACAAGCCCCATTTGCTGAACTCCTATGAAAGTGGCCGAGTTGACGGCAAAGGGGCCGGGTGTCATTTCGGATATGGCGATGATATCAATTACACCCTCCAGGGTGAGCCAGTTGCGGCTTGTTATTTCCTGGGTAATAAGCGGAATCATGGCATATCCGCCGCCTATTGTGAATAAACCGATCTTTGCAAAAACGAAAAATAATTCAAATAGAATTCGCATGGCCTAGCTCCTTTCCTCATTATTCTTTTTGATTCTTCGAATATTCATTGCAATTAAACCCAGCACTCCGCTTACAAGCAGTATCATTATGGCCGGTGCTCCAAAGACAGTCAGCGCAAGAAAAGAAGCTGCAGCAAGGCCCAGTCCGAACAGGTTTTTTGCACCTTTTTTCCCAAGCTTTATTACCAAATGAACCATCAGAGCCGTAACTCCCGCCTGTATTCCATAGAAGGCTTCCGCTACATAGGGATAGTCCTTGAAATTGTATAACAGCAGTGCAATAACAGCAATTATGATATAGGATGGAAGCACCACCCCGATGGTAGCGGCAAAGGCGCCTAAAAGCCCGGCAACCCTGTACCCCACAAATGTAGATGAGTTTACTGCAATAACGCCCGGTACTGATTGTACTACGGCAAAAATATCGAGTATTTCATCACTTTCAATCCAATGGTTTTTTTCCACAATTTCATTCTCTATGTAGGGAATCATGGCAAAACCGCCGCCAAAGGTAAAAGCGCCGATTCGAAAGAATACAGTAAATAATTTAAGCGCTTTTTTCAGCAATGTACGATTCATAAATTTTCTTCATCCTCTCAGATCGTTTCCTTGATAACCGTTTAAACCGTTTCTAAACCCTTTTCTATATAAGAACCAATACATTTAAGTATAGAGTCAAAGTCGTATTATATCAAGTTAATAGTATGTTTTTTGCTTGACAGCATAAATAGAGGTTTATAGTATATAATATAAATGCAAATGATATGCATTTAGGATTAACTTTTGCTGTGATGTGGTCAAGATAGGAGGGCTTTTGTGAGTCATATACATCTGCCGGACGGAGTGCTTTCACCGGTATTCTGGGTACCCGGTTTTATCATTTGTTTTGCTCTTCTTTGGTTTTTCACAAAAAGGATTAAGGGGGAAGAGGCAAAAAAGAAAATTCCCTTAACAGGTGTGGCTGCCGGCTTGATGCTGATATTCATGTCAGTCCCCCTTGGGTTTCTTCCGGTTCACCTGGGCCTGGCAGTTTTATGCGGCATTCTTGTGGGACCTGCCCTGGGGTTTACAGCAGCTTTTGCGGTCAATACCATTCTTGCTCTTTTGGGACACGGAGGGTTCACGGTCATCGGTATAAACACTTTGCTCATGGGCGGTGAGGCTGTACTCGGCTGTTATATATTCCGGGCTTTGTCCCGGAGAACAGGAAAGACCTCCTCTGCTGTCATTTCCAATATAATTGCCCTTCTTATTACAACAGCCCTGATGGTCCTTATAGTCAGCTCTGCCGTCGGAGCAGCTCATGCCCTGCCCATTCATGATCACGGCCATGAAATTGAAGCAGCCCATGGAGCCGAAGATTTTTCCTTTCTGACTTTTACAGGGTGGAGCGCAGCGGCAATTATTATAGCTGCGGGCATTTTAATAGAATCCTTTGCCACAGGCTTGATTGTACGGTTTTTGTCTAAAATCAGGCCTGACTTAATACATTAATTTTTACTCCGGAGAAAGGAGTGGACTAAATAAAAGTATGCATATTGCTGCCATAGATTATATGGCCAACAGCGGGAACAGCTTTCTGCACCGCGCACGGCCTGCCGTCAAGGTAATTGTGTCTCTTCTGCTTCTGATTGCCTTGATTCTTACAAATGATATTTACAAAGCAGTTTTGCTTATAGCAGTTCCTGTATTCCTGCTCCTGCTTTCCAAATCCAATTTAAAAGAGATACTCCATCTGGCTGCCTACCCCATGGTCTTCAGCCTTATTTTTGCCCTGATCCGGGTGCAGGAATCCTGGCTTGCCGGGCTTATGGTTCTTTTAAGAGCGCTTGGAGCTGCCCTGAACATGCTTTTTTTAATTGCCACCACCCCATATACTGACATATTTAGAGTATTTTCCTATGTGCTACCCGGTGTAATCATAGATATATTCCTCTTTTCCTATCGTTCTTTATTCATTCTTCTTGACAAGTTAAGCAGCATGATAAGAAGCATAAAGTTAAGGGGCGGTTTTCATCCCGCAAAAATTTTGTTTAACCTGAAAAATATTGCCGGCATGCTGGGGGTTTTGATTATCCATGCCTTTGATATGAGCGAAAGGCTCTACCGCATTTACTCCCTGCGGGGCTACAGCGGGAAAATTCCCATGACCGGAAGCGCGGCTGGTGCCTTTGGAGTCTCCGCAAAGCAAAATGCTTTGCTGAATACTTTGCTGATTGATATACTGCTTCTGCTCTTTTCCCTCATCGTATTGATAGGAGTGTTAATTCCATGGAAAATTTGATTTTAGTACACTGCATCAAGCATATTTATCCGGATAAAACCCAGGTCAGTGTCTGCGGCCTTGACTTTATAGTCAAACCCGGCGAAAGGGTGGTTATACTCGGCTCCAACGGGGCAGGGAAAACCACAATGCTGTCCCATATCCTGGGCCTGCTGACCCCTGTGGAAGGCCGGGTTGAGGTTATGGGAATGCGGCCTGACAAGGACTTTAACAAGGTCCGCAGGCATATAGGCGTTGTTTTTCAGAATGTGGATGAACAGATTATAGGGCCCCGCGTCTATGATGATATTGCTTTTACCCTGCGGAATGAAGGTTTTTCCAGGCAGGAGACGGACAAGCGGGTGAGAGAAACAGCGGCCATGCTGGGCATTGAATCCCTTCTGGACAAGATTCCCCATTACCTGAGCGGCGGACAGAAGAAAAAGGTTGCCCTGGCCGGAGCCATATCCATGAAACCGGAAATCCTCATCCTGGACGAACCCTTTGACGGGCTGGATCCGAAGGCAAAAACGGAAATGATTCAGCTTCTTAACCGGCTGAACAGAGAACACGGAGTTACAACTGTAATCACTACCCATGATATAAATATCGTTCCGGAAATTGCGGACCTTATCTATGTCCTAAGCAGGGGAGAAATAATAACCAAAGGAAGTCCAAAAGAGGTCTTCAGTCAGGTGGCCCTTCTAAGGCAGGCTGACCTGGAACCCCCCATCCTGATGGATTTATTTGACCGCCTTCAGAAAAAAGGATATTCCCTGGAAATGACGAATAATTTAGATTATGCTGCAGAGCAGCTGGATAAAATCCTTTCAGGCAGGGCTGTGTCTGAAAAAAATCTTGCTTAACTGGGGGAATAATTCTATGGTTAAGAAATTGTTTCAGGATGACAGACTGGTCATATTTGACGGTGCCACGGGTACTTCACTGCAGGAATTGGGCTGGAGCACCGGTCAACCCGCTGATGTGTGCAACATGGTTAAACCGGAACTGGTGGAATACCTTAACAAATCGTACGCAGATGCAGGTGCCGACGTAATTACGTCCAACACCTTCGGATCAAATACTTTTAAGCTGAAACCCTTCGGTTACACCCCGGAGGAAGTAATCAAGAAGGCGGTTTCAATAGCAAGGAGGGCGGCTGGAACCAGGCCTGTTGCCTTGTCAGTCGGACCGCTGGGGAAGCTGCTTGGGCCTATGGGAGACATGACCTTTGATGATGCCTATTCAGAATTTGCTGTCCAGATGAAGGCCGGACAGGAGGCAGGTGTCGACCTGATACTTATACAGACCATGACCGATCTGTACGAGGCTAAAGCTGCTGTAATTGCCGCCAGGGAAAACACAAATCTTCCCGTAATATGCACCATGACCTTTCAGAAAAACGGCAGAACCATGATGGGCAACGATCCGGAATCGGTGCTTACCGTACTGGAAGCCCTGGGTGTGGATGCTCTTGGCGTCAGCTGTTCCCTTGGCCCCGATGCCCTCATGCCGATAGTAAAGATCTTTACGGAAAATGCTCGAGTCCCGGTGCTGGTACAACCCAATGCAGGGCTGCCTGAACTGAAAGACGGCAAAGCAGTCTATGCCCTGACGCCTGAATACTTTGCGGAAGCTGCTGAAAAAATTGCAGATATGGGAGCCAAGCTGATCGGCGGATGCTGCGGAACCAATCCCTCATTCACAAAGGCATTAAGCAGCCGGCTGGGCGGCAGGAAGTGGAAGAAGAGAGATGTACCTGCTGCAACAAAAATTGCTTCCGGCAGGCAGACAATAATACTGGATAAAGAATTTCATACTGTAGGACAGCGGATTAATCCAGGTGGAAGACCTGACCTTACCCGGGCAGTGAAGGAAATGGATTTAAACCTTTTCTTTGAAGAGGCAATGCTGCAGAAGCAATCCGGTGCAGAAATACTGGACATAAACGTCTTCGTGGAAAACACCGATGAAGCTGAAACAATGTACAAGACCGTGGAGTTTATTCAGTCCATGCTGCCTGTTCCCATGGTGATTGACAGCGCTGACCCCCGGGCTCTGGAAGCCGGAGCAAAGGCATATAACGGAAAGCCGGTTCTCAGTTCAGTTAACGGCAGCAATGATTCACTGGAAAAGGTATTGCCCATAGTGAAAAAATACGGTACCGCCGTCATCGGCAGGACCGTGGATGAGGCAGGAATTCCGGATACTGCGGAAGGCAGGCTGAAAATAGCAGAAAAAATTCTTGAAGCGGCTCTCGCTTACGGGATAAAAAGGGAAGACCTCATAATCGACTGTATAGTTGAAAGTGAAGCAAGTGTCCCCGGAAGGGATGAAATAACCCTTGAAGCCCTTAGACTTATAAAAAAAGAACTTGGGCTTAAAACCATACTTGGAATAAGCAGCATATCCTATGGAAGCAGCAACAGGGAAAGACTGAATGCGGAATTTCTCAAAAAAGCCCTGGAAGCAGGCCTTGACCTGGCTGTTTTGGATCCCATGGAACAGGAAACTGCAGACGTAATCAGTGAATTGAAATAGTGCCCGGAAATCTTCCCATTGTCATCCCTTTGCTTTTTTAGTACAATAAAGTATTGTAGCATACTATGCTTTACTTATCAGTGTTAAAAGCTTAAGGGGGATTTTCAATGAATATAGTATTGTTGGGGGCTCCGGGTTCCGGAAAAGGCACCCAGGCAAGTCTTTTGGTCGACCGGCTCAATGCCAGACCAATGTCAACAGGAGATCTGTTCAGAAAAATTCTGGGCGATCCTGACCATCCCTTATACCCGCAGCTGCAGGTTATTAATGAAGGGAAACTGGTTTCCGATGAAGTGGTAAACCAGGTAGTGGAAAGCGGCATTGAAGAGCCCGAGTATCAAAACGGGGTTATCTTTGACGGATATCCCAGAACCATTGCTCAAGCTGAAGCCCTGGACAAAATGCTGAAAGCAAAAAATAAAAAACTTGATTTGGTATTTGAACTTAATGTAACAAAAGAGGTTCTCTTTTACCGTATTCTGGGCAGGCAGGTATGCCCCGGCTGTAAAGCGGTATACCATGAGGAACAGGGATATAAAACCTGTCCAAACTGCAATACGGCCTTGATACGCCGTGGCGATGACAATGAAGAAACCATCATTAAGCGGCTTGAGGAATATAAGAATAAGACAGCTCCGCTTAAGGACTATTATAAAAACAGTGATACCCTGCTGCTTTCCATAACCGTGGATGATGCATCCCTGCAGGCTGAGGAAGTAAATGCAAGGATCATCAAGGTTTTGGAAGAAAACAATGTACTATAATAATTAAAATATAAAGGATATATATGAATACATCTGTTTTTGCAATAGCAGATCTGCACCTTTCCGGTGCAGTAGATAAGCCCATGTATATATTCGGTGACAAGTGGAAGGAACACTGGAACCGAATCAAAGACGACTGGGCTGCCCGTGTTACTGATCGGGATATAG
>JAAZHD010000532.1 GCA_012510895.1 Clostridiales bacterium | reverse complement strand
GTTCTTCGTCGGTCGGTTGGGCATAATCTGTCAGGAAAGTTGTAGCCATTGCACCTGTAGCCCAAGCGAATTGCAACCATTTTTCCGGTTCCCAGCCTCGAAGGATACTGTATAAAAGTCCTCCTACGAAACCATCTCCACCACCGATTCGATCAAGAACATGAATCTCTCGGGGATCAGCTATATACCAATCATCATCCACATGTAATATGGCACCCCACATATGGGTGTTCGTATCAACAACTTCACGCAAAGTATTTGCAAAAACAGTTGTATTCGGGAAAGTTTCTTTTACCCTTCCAATCATTTCTTTGAAGGCATCAATCTTAGCGTCTATATCCTTACCACCGGCTTCCGGTCCTTCTATACCTAAACATAATTGATAATCTTCTTCATTCCCTATTAATATATCAGATATTTTGGCTATTTCTGTAAATATTTCCCGTAACTCTTTTTCCCTATTCTTCCAAAAAGATGCCCTGTAATTAAGATCAAAAGAGATCTTAGTACCGCATTTTTTTGCATATCGAGAAAGCTCCAAACAGAATTTGCTGGTATCTTCGGATAGCGCCGCTACTAAACCGGATAAATGAAGTATCTGAGCTCCTTCCTTTTGAAAAAGTTTCTCCAAGTCAAAATCATCAACACTTAAAATTCTTCCTACTTCACCGGCACGATCGTTATGCACTCTGGGCCCTCTGGCTCCGAAGCCTGTATCAGCTATATTAAACTGATGACGATATCCCCAAGGTCCGCCCTGTGGAACATCTAAACCTTCATAATCCATGTGACGGCTGACCAGATTTCTTTTTATAAAAGCGGATATCGGACTGTCTTTTACAAATTTTGTCAACACCTTAACAGGTAATCCCAAATATGATGAGATGCTGGCTACATTTGTCTCTGCACTGGTAGCTTGCATGAAAAATGTATCACTGGCATAAACAGGATGACTGTTGACAGGGGTGATTCTGACGCCCATACTGGTAGGTACCATCAAAGCATACTTAGAGTTTTTCCGTAATTCCATTTATATAATACCTCCTGTAATTTTATATTTTTTATATTAACTCATTCTCCATTTAGTATCGAGCTTCCTTCTTCAATATATAAAAAGAAAACTTTATATTAATTTAGAATCCCATGTATTTACAGCCCATCGACCAAAGCCTGATAAGTGATTGAAACAACTTCTCCGTCTTCAATAAGGAAAGTCAATGTGCTGTCTCCTGAACGATAGGTATAAAAGCCCTCTCCTCCGGTATAGTTTTCTCCATATGCCTTAACAACATCTTCTTCCGATGAACCAATGTAGATTCCTTCTTTTGTGCTTACAGAATCATCATTAAAATAAATAACGGATACATAGTCTGTCTTTTCATCTTTAGGATAGGTAGTCAATAAAAACCCACTATAATAATAGGTTTTATCCAATCCTTTGAATGCACAGCTTTCTGCTTCAAAATAATCGATCGGTTCACCAAGCTTTTCTATTATAGGAGCAACATCAGTATTAATAGTTATTTCCACACCATTATATTCGAATGCAAAATTTTGTGAATCTGCATTATTGCTCTGTGTCTGTTTACCATCACCACCACAACCAACTAATAACATAACTGCGATAATCAATAATATAAGAACCCTTTTCATAATTCATCTTCCTTCTCTCAATAATATTATAATAATTCATCAAAGTTAAAAACTTTTGTTCTTATTTATTCTATAGTTTGTGCATCAGCACCAT
>JAAZHD010000531.1 GCA_012510895.1 Clostridiales bacterium | reverse complement strand
TCTTAACCTGATTCAAAGTTTCTTCTATTGTACCTGAATTATCAATCACCCGATCTGCTAAATTCCGCTTTGCTTCTATATCCATCTGACTTCGTATCCGGAGGATTGCTTCTTTTCGTGATAAGGCATTTCTTTTCATTAATCTTTCTATCTGTAATTCTTCGGGTATTGCTACAACCCACACCTCATCCATTAAGCAATCCCAGCCGGATTCATACAACAAAGGCACATCCATAACAACCAAGTCCGACGATTTTTCTTTTTTAATTTTTTCTAATATTCTCAGCATTTCCTGCTTAACCAAGGGATGTGTTATTTCGTTTAACTTCTCTCTTGCTTTATCATCTGAGAATATTAGATTTCCCAAAGATTTTCTATCCAGTTCGCCGTCCGACCGAAGGTATTCATCCCCAAAAGTCTCATAAACAGCTTTCCAGACCAGGTTGCCTTTCTTAGATAACAGTCCATAAACAGCATCTGCGTCTATTACGGGAACTCCCAACTCCCTTAATGCGTTAGAAACTGTTGTTTTACCAGTAGCAATACCACCTGTCAGTCCAATTATTTTCATAAAATTCACCTTTTACCTATTTAACATCATACCAATTTTCACCAACTTTAATGTCTTCTTCAAGAGGTACGGTTAATTCTACAGCATTTTCCATTTGTTCTTTTAAGAGAACATAAACTTCTTCCAGTTCTGTTTTACAAGCATCAACAATTAATTCATCATGTACCTGTAAAATTAATTTAGATAATAAATTTTTCCTCTCTAATTCTCTGTGTACCTTTATCATTGCTATCTTTATTATATCTGCTGCTGTACCTTGAATAGGTGTGTTCAATGCAATCCGTTCTCCGAAGCTTCGTGTATTGTAATTCCTGGAAGCCAGCTCCGGAATATCCCTTCTTCTATTGAAAAGAGTCGTTACATATCCTTTTTCCTTGCCTTCCTTTATTATTCGACTCATATATCTTGCCACTAAAGGGAAGCGATGTAAATAGTTTTCTATATATTTTTTCGCTTCAGCTCTGGATATACCCAAACTCTTAGCAAGGCCAAAATCACTGATTCCGTAAATAATACCAAAGTTAACGGCTTTTGCCTTGTTTCTCTGTTCATCATCAACTTTTTCCAATGGTATGTCAAATATTTCAGAGGCAGTACGACGATGAATATCTTCATTCATTTGGAACGATTCTATCAAACTCGGATCTTCTGATATATGAGCTAATACCCTTAATTCAATTTGAGAATAATCTGCATCTACTAATACATGATTTTTATCACTAGCTGTAAATACCTTCCGTATTCTTCTTCCTATTTCCATTTTGACTGGAATATTCTGAAGATTCGGATCCGAGCTGCTAATTCTACCGGTTGCTGCTACAGTCTGATGAAAACTAGAATGTATTTTTCCGTCTTTAACATTTATTAGCGGCAATAATCCATCAATATATGTAGTTTTTAGTTTCATTACCTGTCGATAGTCCATTATTAATTCAATAATTGGATGCATGCCCTGTAATTTTTCTAATACTTCTATATCTGTTGAATATCCGGTTTTAGTTCTCTTTTGAACAGGCAAGCCTAGTTTGTCAAACAAAATCTCACCCAACTGTTTTGGGGAATTGATGTTAAATGGTTCACCAGCCAAGTCTATTATAGCTTTGGACAGATTTTCAGCTTCTTTAGTGAATTCCATATCCAATTGCTGAAGCATATTTTTATCTACACGGAATCCTTCCTTCTCCATGTCATATAAAACCCGTATAATAGGATGTTCTACTTTATTATACAATTCGTCCATACCTTTAGATTTTAAATTATTTTTTATGATACGGGATAATGACAGAAGATCTGCTGCGTCTGCTTTCTGAACATCTATATCAGCATAATCGTAAAGAAGTTGCTCCAGCTCATATTTATTTCTGTTGGGATCCAACAGATAGGCACCAATCTTTGTATCAAAAGCCAGCCGGCTGTTTTCCTCAATTTCAGATATTACTACCTCAATGCTTTGCCTGGTAT
>JAAZHD010000530.1 GCA_012510895.1 Clostridiales bacterium | reverse complement strand
GAAACGCTGGCGGGGAATTGCTACTCGCTATGCAAAAAATACCGCATCTTTCCTGGCCGCTGTCCATATTCGGTGTATTGCTATCTGGGCGAGTATTTTGGTTTAATCTCGTGTAGACATTATCTAGAGCGTCCAAAGAATATTGAAAATATTGGAGGTCATACTTATGGATTGGAACTCTGAGCAATATTTGAAATTTAAAACCGAACGGACACAACCGGCTGTTGATTTAGTTAATCGTATCAATATGGTCAATCTCGGCAAAATATTGGATGTGGGCTGCGGTCCTGGTAACAGTACCCAGGTTTTATACCTTAAATACCCGGGCGCTTACATTCTGGGAGTAGATAAATCGGAAGATATGATCAATACAGCAAAAATAAAATATCCTTACTTAGACTTCAAAATATGTGATGTCAGTAAGGACTTGTCAGAACTAGACGGCTGTTTTGATATTGTATTTTCAAATGCCTGTATTCAGTGGGTACCGGATCATAAACATCTTCTGAAAAATTTGATGAATTTATTAGATGAAAACGGTGTTTTAGCGGTTCAAATTCCAATGAACAATAACGAGCCTGTTCATCAAATTATAAACAACATAATATCTTCTATTAAATGGAGTAAATATTTCACAGAACCGCGTATTTTTTATACACTTAGTCGAAGTGAATATTATGATATTTTTTCTGAAATATCAGAAGAGTTTTATATTTGGGAGACAGTATATTATCATGTTATGAAATCTCATAACGATATCCTGGAATGGTACCGCGGCACTGGCTTACGGCCTTACCTCAACGTTTTGCCAGATAACAGGAAAACAGAATTTGAAAACGAAATAATGGATCTCTTAATTAAAGGTTATCCAAGGCAGAAAAACGGGGATATAATATTCAGGTTTCCAAGATTCTTTTTCATTGCTTATCCCAAAAGATAAATGAACAGCTTTTAAAATTAGTATAAATATAAAAGGAAATCCTGTATGAATGTTGAACTACTTTAAAACAAATAACAAAGCGCAGTACTTGACCAGCACAAGAGATAAGGAGAAAAAATGAATTTCTGTAAATACGTGAATGTTTTTCAGGGCAGTGGAGAGACTGACCTGCCGGAGCCAAAAGGAATTGCTTCCACATGGTTTTTTATAAAAGCCCAGTGCGGTAATACTTCACCCGCAGCCAGGCTGCCTTTCGGCAAAATGAGTACAGGCCCGTTTTCAGGCGGTTATCCCACGGGATATGGCAGCCACCTTGTAAATACCTCCGGGAAGCCGGGACATATGAAAGAAGGAAACGGGCTTCTCGGATTTACTCATTTTCACCACAGCGGAACCGGCGGAATCGGATATTATTACAACTATGGTTTAGTAACTCCGTATTACACGGAACTAAAGAAATATGAAATTAAAAATGAGTCAGCCGAACCGGGATTCTACGCAGTAACTCTTGAGGATATCTGCTGTGGGCTGACCGTGTCGGGTAAAGCCGCACTTCACCGTTACATTTTCGGGCGGGACGGCGGAAATATTTCTGTAGATTTTTCAAATGACGGCTTGACTGAACAGTATGGCAAAGCTTATTCTGAAAGCTCGGAGGTAATCTTGCTGAATAAGAATACCGCTGCAGCTAAAGTTGTCATGCAAGGCATTCCGCTTTATATGGCAGTCCGTCTGCACAGCAGCTTTGTTGGCATGACTCTCTGGAGAAATGATCAGGAAATAACAGGTGATGAACTGATAATAAACGAAAAAACTAAAGATACTTTTGGTGTCCGCTTTAATCTCGGCCAGGAACGCAGGGCGCTTCTATTGGTTGCTATTTCAACAAAGGATTTAAATACTGCTTTGTCAGACCTTAATTCAGCTTCTGCAGACTTTGACTCAGCGAGAAAGAAGGCATTTGACGAATGGAACAGGGCGCTGTCAAAAATAGAGATTGAAACCGACAGCAAAAGCCTGAAGGAAGTTTTCTATTCAAATCTCTATCATAGTTTTGTAAAACCATGCGATTTCTCGGACGAAAGCTTTATATACGATGATGGTGCTTTTGTGGTTGATTTGTCCACCTTGTGGGATATATATAAAACACAGCTTCCACTTGTGTTCTCATTATTCGGCGGCATATCTGAAAAAATCTGCGAAACTCTTATCCGTCTTACCGATACATTAGGATTTATGCCCAACAGTGTCGGGATTTCCAGCAACGTGAGACACGAGCAACAGCAGGCGCGAATGCTTGGATCATATGCTCTTTTGTCGGCCTGCCGCATCGGCATTAATGTTGACCCGCACAGAGTTTTAAGAACAATTCACAAAGACTTATATGCGGACGACAAAAAAGACTTCATAGAAACTGGAAGATGTGCGAGCGCCACCTGGATCCTTGATATGGCTGACTGCTGTGCCTATGCGGCAAGTCTTGCAAAGGAGCTTGGTGAAACAGAGTTATATGAAGATTTTTATTATCACTCAACGAAATGGATAAATGCTTACGACAAGAATACTGGACTTTTAACCGCAGACTCCTCATATTATGAAGGTACGTTATATAACTATTCGTTCCGCCCTTCTCCAAACATTGAGGACCGGATAAGGCTTTTTAAAGATCAAAAGGACTTTATATCAGCACTTGACAAATTTTTCGGATTCGGTCAGCCAAGCGTTGAGCAGCCCTCGGATAAACACCCTGACGACTATATCAGAAAAATGATGTTGCTGGGGCGCTTTCAGGGCTTTAATAACGAACCTGACATGGAAACGCCATATACGTATAGTTTTGCCGGAAGGCACGACCAGACCTGCCGTGTACTGCGCGCAGGCATGGAGTATATGTTTACCACGGGGCGCGGAGGACTTCCCGGCAATAATGACTCGGGGGGATTGTCATCCTGCTATGTCTGGAATGCTCTGGGAATATTCCCGGTTGCCGGCAGTGAAATAATGCTCATAGGTTCACCAATATTAAACGGAGCCAGAATCCATCTTTTCAATGGCAACACATTTGAAATAAAAGTATATAACAATTCAAAGGAGAACATCTATGTAAAAAAGGCAGTTTTAAACGGCAGGGAAATTAAAAATTTCCGTTTTAATATTTCAGAAGTTACTGGCGGCGGCCTTCTACAGCTGTGGATGGATAAAAAGCGAGGAAGTGAATGTTAAGTATGAATGGTAAGGAGGTGCAGAGAAGGACCTGAAAAAAATAATTGAAAGATACAATATGAAGCGGGATTTCATTAAGAAACCTAAGGAGGCTGATTATTAAATGAAAATTGTTATTATTGGTGCAGGCAGTCATTTTGGCGGTAGATTAAGTATTGATATCATGTCAAGGGAAGCTTTACGTGATAGTACTATATGCCTGTGTGATTTACATGAGGGTCGTTTAAAAGAAGTTACCCGGTATGTTGAGAGTATCATTGAGAAATATAACTTGCCTACTAAATTAGAAAGTAGTACAGATCGTACTAAGCTCCTGCCTGGAGCAGATTTTGTAATTACTTCTGTTTCTGTGGGCGGTGGTGCCTATTATGGTTTTCCTTTTAAAATGGAGATTGAGATACCACGGAAATACGGAATTGAGCAAATGGTTGGAGATACTTATTCGGTTGGTGCAATCTTTCGTCTGTTACGTACTGCTCCGGTACAACTGCAAATTTGTCGTGATATGGAGAAATATTGCCCGGATGCGTACTTACTTAATCACACTAATCCAATGGCAGGTCTCACTATGATCCATTCTATATGTTCTTCAATAAAGAACGTGGGTATTTGTCACGGTGTGCAGGGAACATGCAGCAGACTTGCAAAATTCATCGGTATGAAGGATGAGGATGTAACTTATAAGGTTGCCGGTATGAATCATCTTGCTTGGTTCCTGGAATTCAAACGTGCAGATACGGGTGAAGATCTTTATCCTTTATTACTTGAAACTATAGATAATCCCAAAACAGATGAACAGAAAGAATTTGTAGAAAATGAAGCGGTGCGTATTGATATAATGCGTAATTTCGGGTATTTTCCTACCGAAAGCAGCCGTCATGATTCTGAATACATGCCTTACTTTTTGCGTAATAAAGAATTGATGGATAAGTATTCCCTCAAGCCTAGAATTGTAAAAGATTCCATGGATAAAGTTCGTGAATGGCAAATGGATGGAGCAGCCGATGATGAAAGTCAAATTGGTGAATTAAGATTATCGAGAGAATATACATCAGGAATAATGGAAGCAATACTGACAAATCGTCCGTTTCATTTTAACGGGAATGTAATGAACAATGGTTTAATTTCAAATCTGCCTGGTAACTTGTGTGTTGAAGTACCGTGTTTTGCAGATAAGCATGGTATTAATACAGTTTCTATTGGTAATCTGCCTACGCATCTGGCAGGCTTGAATTTAGCTAATGCTGTTTCTGTGCAGTTAGCCGTTGAATCTATTAT
>JAAZHD010000529.1 GCA_012510895.1 Clostridiales bacterium | reverse complement strand
TCTTCAGGCTTGGGTTCCTTTACATAGGCAATACCGGCCTCTGTCGTATTTGATACTATATAACGCAGTTCAGGATTATGAGCACATTTAAGAAAATCTTCATAGTTCTTATATGGATTGATACCCCTGCTGACAGAGGTAATAATTTCTTTTGACTCTACCTTTTCACCCTTTTGCAGCCCTCTTAGATAAAGGGTATATAATCCATCCTGCTCATTCAAAGCATCCACCAGGCCTTGCTCAATTGGCTGAACTATAACAACCTTACCGTTAAACAGACCTTGCTGATTAAGGCGGTTTATCATCCAATCCACAAATGCCCTTAAAAAGTTACCTTCCCCGAACTGAATTACCTTTTCGGGCATAGGTTTAAGCGGCCCGACGTTTACATCCTCAGGCAGGGATATGCCTTTACTTAGAAGATCCATAGATAATCTTTGCATATAAGATTCCTCCTTTTATTTTCAGGTGGAAGGAATTAATTCCTCCGCCAATAATGTAAGCGTTTACATTCATTATACTCCTAAGCATTATCAGCGTCAACGCCAACGATATATTATGGGACTTATCAATATGCTTTAATCAAATTTTTTAAAAATGCTCAGTATAAATTATACATGACTCATTTATTTATTACTTTTCATTTATTGTGTAAACGCAGGAAAACTTAACGTTTTTTTGTTTAAAGCAATTGCCCAAAATGGCGGATTAGAACATAGCGCATTTTGGGCAGGCAAGATAAATAAGTTTTATTTATCACTGCTTATAGTTCCAGGCGCCCCATAGCCACCGGGTTATAGTTTGACAGACACAAACGGTGACGGCCTTGCGGATTAGCCCCGGACCATGAATCATATATTTCTCTGCTCTTTGTTTTAATGTTTCTGACAATACTTAGTGCTAAAGCCGATTGCCCCCGATACCCGGGCATTTTATCCAAGTCAATTTCAAAACCTGCTGTTTTGTTTTTTCCGTTAATTTTAGCTTCATAATAGCAATCAATCGGAAAACCAATATATTGATCTGTATAAGCCGTTCTTTTTATAATAATCTTTTCAGCGCTTTCATCTGAAAAACTTTCTCCCCTTGTTTTCAGGTTTAGAAGGAAATTATACGGATAACCCAAAGCACCAGCCTTTATATGCAATGACAGCGTGTCTTCTACTATGTCTTCACCGGCAGTTTCTTCATTTGAACAAATAACATTAATAAAGAGTTTTCTTCCTTTATGCTCCGCAGTAAATTTAAACGTTTCTGCTTCAGCAGGTTGGGGATCCGAGCAACTATAAACCGGAGCATTCAGGGGAGTGGTTAATCTCTTCAGATCTTCCTGCTTTCCTTCCTTATCTCTGATTAATCCCTCCATTTTTGGGAAATCGGTCATAAGTAAATGATCCAGAAGTTTAATTCTCCACTTCAGTTTCTCAGGAAAATACTTATAGCCTTCTGCTTCAGAGTGAAATCCTAATCTTGAGTCAAATTTGCACAGCTCTATCATTCTCATGCTGCGATTGATTTCGTCTCTGACTATTGACTTCATTTCATTTAATTTATTTAACCTTTCCTCTGTCTGTTCCGGATCGCACTCCAATAACTCTTCACGCAGATCGTAAAACTTTAGTATGTTAAATCCGCATTCGAATTGTATTCCCAAAGCCTCTGCAACTGCTATATCTTTTAATCGTTCCTCGTCATCTGCAAAATCGTGAGCTATTTCCTTTAATATTTCCACACCCTTCTTCCAATGCTTAACCATTTTCCCGCTCAGGATGATGGCTTCCTTTATAGTAAAAGAAATCATGCATTCGCCTATGCTGTCTCCACTTGTCGGAAAATCCAATTTCCAGGTAGGACAAAGAGGAGTATGAACAGGAAAGAGATGAAGGGGCCAGACTACTCCGTCATGCATTGGACCGTAATACTGGAAAGCTACATCCATAGGATAATTGCTGTATCCCTCATAGAAGTGCTTCCAGGCATCAACAACCCTGTGTGCATGTTTCCCCCACTCTATTTTTGCAAGCCTGAGCAAAAACTTATCATGTTCTTCTGTGAATTCTGTATCCGTTTCTTTAGAACCGCTCTTTAATGAATCCTCAAATGCTAATTCGCCTGCAGTTTTATTCATGATACCCGGATAATTTCCAAAATACCAGGATTGGAGGACAGTTGAAACATTTAAGTTGTACATAGCTTTATATTTTTTCCACAGCACGGTAGGTACAGGAACAAATGGGATAGTGGCTGTTTCATGTGAGCAGCCTACCTGAATTTTTGCCCCCATTCTGATTCCGGCTTTTTCAGCGGCCAGAGCCATACTTTCAAACTCCTTGCTCGGACCTACATATGACTGCCAGTAGTCAGCACCTATCCTGACCTTGCCCAGCTGTTCTTTTTGCCCGGCAGATTCGAAATTAAAAAGTAAACGTGTATCCTTTGGAAGCTTTTCCGGTATGGACAGCTTCCATTTTGCAGTGGCCGTGACCTGAGGCATATACATCCAGCTGATAAACTGCGCATCAGGATTCACTTCCTGCATAGCGCGCAAAATCGGCTCGTGAGTAGCTTTCAGTATCTCACCTTTCTCCAACTTTGAGCATCTGGGGCAATCCACGCCCTTTTCTGAAGTTGCCGGAACGCTTGATAAACACGATGTGGTTCTTTCACCATGAGTAATGCTCATCATGCCGCCAAGCCTGGGCACCTCTGTAAATATGCTTTTAACGGCTTCATACAGGTACTGCTTCGCAATATCGGAAGACGGGCAAAAACATATATTGCCATATGCCTTTGCGCCCGCCGTTTCCGGAATCCGTTGCAGCAAGGGGTCATCAGGCCCCCATATTCTGGGTTCAATGCAGAATATAAATACTCTGATTCCGTAACGCCTGCATTTATCAACAGTTTTCCTCAGCTTATCCAGTCTTCTTTCCCTGTCCTTGCCGTATTCCGGCACTAAATCAGTTTTGACAATGTCGCGGAATTCAACTGTAATCCATAGTATATTTATGCCTTCATGAGCAAGGCGGTTAAGGTATTCATCAAGGTAATAGTCCACATCGTCCATTAATTCGTCCCGGTTAAAGGGCGGTCTTTTTATCGGCCCGAAAAAACAGCGCGAAATGCGATTCTCAATCCAAGGCTTACGCTTTATTGTTTCCATTTTTAAGAACGGACCGTCAGAGGCCAGTATTAAATCTTCCAGGTAGTAAATACCTCTCCTGATTCCTTCAGTATCACCGGATTTTATGGTAATACCATCCCTTTTTATTTCAATGCAATAGGCTTCGCGGCAGCCCTGATCTTCTTTAACGGCTTGAATGGGAACAGCACCTAATTCTCTCTTTCCGGCTATATTTGCGACAACCGGTATTGCTGCATCATCCATGAATCTTTCGAGATCCTGCCAGGCAGTGTCAAGAAGATTTTCCGGGTCCAAAAAATTTTTTATAAGCAGAATTCCGCTCCTTAAATCCAGTTCGTCAGGATAAGGACTATATCTTATCCAATGCGGCTTGCGATGATATTCAGACTTGAGTTCGTTCACAAAAGCCCAATCCTTGGCATCTATTATCGGGGATGGCTCAGGTAAAATATACACCGGTTTTTCCTCCATTCATTCTAAATAAAACTTTTTTCTTTTTTCAACTAGATAATGTCTACACGAGATTAAACCAAAATACTCGCCCAGATAGCAATACACCGAATATGGACAGCGGCCAGGAAAGATGCGGTATTTTTTGCATAGCGAGTAGCAATTCCCCGCCAGCGTTTC
>JAAZHD010000528.1 GCA_012510895.1 Clostridiales bacterium | reverse complement strand
TGACATGGCCATCAAGCATGATGAATTTCACAAGTGTTTTTTCTCGCTGCTGCCTTTTACAGGCATTACCCGCCGCCACAGGATTATATGCAAACGGCGGGGCTGTTACCGGCTGTCCACAGCCGCCATGACCCTGGGCGATGCTTTTGGTGCACGGGAAATAACGAAGGATTTTCATGTGGACGCTGAACTCCTGGTATATCCCAGGCTGCTTCCCTTAAGCAGCATTCCCTTTCCGTCCCACAGCTGGATGGGTGAGGTAACCGTTCGCAGATGGATCATGGAAGACCCGTTTATTATCTCCGGCGTCCGCGAGTACCAGTACGGTGATCCCCTAAATCGGATAAACTGGAAAGCCACTGCACGAACCGGGGAAATCAAGGTCTATAACATGGAACATACGGCAGACCCCCGTATTATGATTTATCTGAATATCGACCTGAATGAATCCATGTGGGAGGCAGTTACAGATATAGATCTTATTGAAAAGGGAATATCCTATGCCGCTTCCATAGCCCAGGATGCAATCGAAAAGGGTGTTCCCGTGGGATTTGGCAGCAATGCCTATGAGATTGACAAGGAAGGGGAGCCTATCCGCCTAGAGCCTAAACCCGGCATGGGCCAGCTGACTTATTTATTTGAAGTTCTGGCCAGAATGAGAATAGCCAGAAGCTGTACATTTTTCACCTTTTTAGAGAGGGAATTGCAGCGTGATTCAAACCCCATGGACATATTACTGCTGACTCCTTTTATGAGCGAGCGGATTGAAGAGCAGATTAATAAGCTGCGCAGCAAGGGACATGCCGTTGATATCATTATGCTGGAACATGACTCCTCCGGATCAGAAGATAAAGAGGTGAAGTCAGCATGATTTTAAGAAACACTATTTTAAGAAGTTTGATAAAACCGCTGCTGTCAGCTGTTATTGATGCTTTATATCTTTTCCCTCTTTTATTTACATTTTATCTTCAGGGCTTTGCCTTAATACCCCTTCTTTTTTATTTGGGAATTCTTATCGGCGTCTATTATATATTCTCAATTATTCGCAGCATCTTCATTCGAAAAAACAGGCTCATATTCTTCGGTCTTGTTATTGCGCTTGACCTTGCTCTGCTTATAAGCCTGGCAGCCGGATTGTTTTCAGATAATATTCTTACGTATATTGACTGGAAATCAGCGGTTCTTTTTATCCTGACGGCTTCTGCCGCCGCAGTCCGGGGGATCTGTGCAGCAGAGCGTCCCATGCTTGTATCCTTTCCTAAAACCTATGGCATCGGTTCCCTGGGTGCTTATTTCGTATTCTATTTTTTCTATGGGAAAATACTGCCCTTGCAGGAACACCAGAAGATGCTTTTATATACAGGGCTGGCAACGGTGCCGGCGGTCTTCCTGATAGCCAATGCGGAATTATTGAAACAGGCATCTCATAATGAGCAAAGGTTTTCAGCTTCCATGTCCAGGATCAAAAGAAACAACCGGATGATTATCCTGCTGACCGTGCTGTTCGGTGCCTTTATCGCAGGTTTTAATACTTTCAAGGAAGTGTTTTTAATTACCTTGAAAACAGTTATCGGATTTGTTCTCTATTGGCTGGGTCGCCTGTTTGACATGGCTTCTGTGCAGCGGAGGAGTCAGGGACCGCCTCCTCAGGGTGAACTTGAGGTTCTGCCTGAGGTTGAGGCTAAACCCATGTCCCCCTTCTGGGAGAAAGTAATAGAGATATTTGCGATTATCATACTTGCTGCTGCTTTATTATATGCCCTTTATTTCCTGGGAAAGAAAATCATACAGCTGTTTCGTTACCTGGCGGAGCTTATACGAAGGCTCAGGGAAGAAAGCAGCTGGGCAGGCGACACAACAGGGTACAGCGATGAGAAGGAAAGCCTTCTGGACTGGCAGTCCCTTAGGAAGATTTACGGAGATGCCTTTCGCGAATGGCTGGATAGGATTCGCAGAAGCGAGGTTAAATGGGAACAGCTGACTGATAACCGCCAGCGGATCCGGTACCTGTACAGACGCCTGGTGCTTAAGGCAGTAGACTCCGGATACGGGTTCAGAAGCTTTCTTACTCCCAATGAAGTGCTTGATGACCTTAAAAATCACAATATACTGGATTTGGAGACAAAATCCATGATGGAGGATTTATACGGTAAAGCCCGATACGGGGATAAGGATATAGAAGGCACACAGGTGCAGATGCTCAGGGACAGATTGGAAAAGTAAATTGCAAATCGATAGGTTTTTGATATAATAAAAGCTCAGCAACTATCTATACTTAACAGGGAGCGTGCTCAATGGCCAGGTATACAAAAGAAGACATACTGCGCATCTGCAGGGAAAAAGAAGTACAGTTTATACGACTGCAGTTTACAGATATATTCGGCACATTAAAAAATGTAGCCATCACTCACAGGCAGCTGGAAAAAGCCCTGAACAATGAAATTATGTTTGACGGTTCTTCCATAGAAGGGTTTGTACGCATCGAGGAATCGGACATGATCCTGTTCCCGGATCTGGATACCTTTGTTATCTATCCCTGGACTGAGAAGGAAGGTTATGTAGCCAGGCTGATTTGTGATGTTCATAATGCAGACGGCACCCCTTTCTCCGGCTGTCCCAGAAACACTTTGAAACGGGTAATTAAACAGGCTGCGGATATGGGCTACACCATGCAGGTGGGGCCGGAGGCTGAGTTTTTTCTCTTCCATACGGATTCTGAAGGAAAGTCTACCATGACTACCCATGACAATGCCGGATATTTTGATCTGGGGCCTGTGGACAGGGGAGAAGCCGCACGAAGGGATATGTGCCTGGTGCTTGAAGAAATGGGTTTTGAAATTGAAGCATCCCATCATGAGTTAGCCCCCGGCCAGCATGAAATCGATTTTAAATACGACGATGCCCTTACCACAGCCGACAATGTTATGACCTTCCGAATGGTGGTCAGGATCATAGCAAGGAAGCACGGGCTGCATGCTACTTTTATGCCAAAGCCCATTTACGGCGTGGCAGGTTCAGGTATGCACCTAAATCAGTCCTTGTTTAAAAACGGTGAAAACCTCTTTTATGATCCCAGTGATCCCCTAAAGCTGAGCCAGGAGGCCTATTATTATATGGGAGGCCTGCTGGCCCACGCTCCGGCCATAACCGCAATTACCAACCCTCTGGTAAACTCCTATAAAAGGCTGGTGGCAGGGTATGAAGCCCCTGTATACATTGCCTGGTCTGCTCAGAATCGCAGCCCTCTGATCCGGGTGCCCTCAAAAAGAGGAAATGCCACCCGTCTTGAGCTTCGAAGCCCGGATCCGTCCTGTAACCCTTACCTGGCCCTTGCCGTATCTCTTAAGGCAGGCCTTGACGGAATTATTAATAAGATATTGCCGCCCCCGCCGGTAAACCGGAATATTTATGACATGACCGAGGAAGAAAGGGAAAAACTTTGCATCAGGTGTTTGCCCGCCAACCTCTATGA
>JAAZHD010000527.1 GCA_012510895.1 Clostridiales bacterium | reverse complement strand
TTTATGTGGAGTAATCAGGGCCAAAAATAAATGTAATAAGTACGCAGTTTATTTAAGGCACCTATTTTCCCATATTTCAGGCAACAAAGCATTGAAATGCGTTATATCCGTGAGTGGTTCTCTTAACGACAATGTGAAATCCTAAGTTTGAAAGAGAATACGAGAGATAATGAAAGATAATAGAGGGAGAGAACTATTTGGATTTAACTAATTTAACCATTTCCCAGGTAAAAAATCTTCTCCAGTATAAACATATTTCAAATACATTGTTGTCAGCTATGGAATCAGATAAAAGAAAAGGCATACAAAAGCTACTAGTGCGTTATTACCGCGAACAGGATAAAACTCTTAAAAAACAAAAAAAGTCAGAAGTAATGCTATCAGAAGAGCGAAAACTATGGTCAATGGGTTATACATATCTTGCTGGTATAGATGAAGCTGGCAGAGGCCCATTGGCAGGTCCAGTAGTATCAGCATGCGTTATTCTGCCTAAAGATTGCGTTCTCATGGGAATAAATGACTCGAAAAAACTAACATCTAAAAAGAGAGAAGAGTATTTTAATGTTATAATGGAAAAAGCAGTATCTGTAGGCATTGGTATAGTGGATAACAATAGAATTGATAGAATTAATATTTACAATGCAACAATTGAGGCCATGATACATGCTGTTAACAAATCCAAAATAAAACCTGACTTTCTGCTTTTAGATGCTATGAAATTAAATTCCATTCCTATACCACAGAAATCTTTTATAGGCGGAGATGCGCGGTCTCAAACTATAGCAGCTGCTTCCATCATTGCAAAAGTCACCCGTGACAAGATAATGATTGATTTTGCAAAATTATATCCGGAATATGGTTTTGATAAGCATAAGGGATATGCAACAAAAATACATATTAATGCAATTAGGAAATACGGTTATACTCCAATTCATAGAACAAGTTTTTTGACAAATATATTGTCATAATGTATATCATTCAAAGCTTTAAAAGAAAGGAAAAAATGATGCTATATGTTGGCTAAAGTTAAAAGCACCGGCCTTTTTGGAATTAATGGTTTTATAGTTGATATAGAAACAGATATTTCACCGGGACTCCCTAGTTTTGATATTGTTGGCTTGGCTGATACCGCTGTTAAGGAATCCAGAGAACGAGTTCGTTCAGCCATAAAAAACAGCGGTTTTGACTTCCCTATGAAACGTATTACTGTCAACATGGCGCCTGGAGATACCAGAAAGGAAGGACCAGCCTATGACTTGGCTATAGCAATAGGAATTTTAAAAGCAACCGGACAAATAGTAGAACCCACAGAATTTCAGCCAATATTCCTTGGTGAGCTTTCTTTGGATGGAAGTATCCGTCCTGTCAACGGTGTATTGCCTATGCTGCTTTCTGTATCTCATACAGTACATGATGTTATTGTACCAACCGCTAATGCATGAGAGGCAAGCCATGTAGAAGGAATGACTATATATGCGTTTGATCATCTCACAGAGCTCGTTTCTGCCCTTAATAAAGAAAGATCTATGCAACCTTTTGTAATTTCCCAAAAATATATAAGTAATAATAAAAAAACATGTATTGAAGACTACGCCGATGTAAAAGGACAAGAAGGTGCTAAAAGAGCAATAAAGATTGCTGCTGCCGGAAGCCATAATCTTTTAATGATAGGGAGTCCGGGGACAGGAAAAACAATGCTGGCAAGAAGGATGCCAACAATCCTGCCGGATCTGACTTACTCTGAGGCAATTGAAACCACAAAAATTTACAGTGCAGCAGCTTTACTTGATCCATCCGAAGGATTGGTCAGCACAAGGCCATTTCGTGCGCCTCATCATACAGTTTCATCAGTAGCCCTGGTCGGAGGAGGAAGAGTACCTAAACCAGGTGAAATAAGCCTTGCTCATAATGGCGTTCTTTTTTTAGATGAAATGCCGGAGTTTAAGAAAGATGCTTTGGAAGTCCTAAGACAACCTCTGGAAGACGGTAAAATAACCGTATCCAGGGCACAGGGCACAGTTTCATTTCCGGCTAAGTTTATGCTTATAGGAAGTATGAATCCATGCAGTTGCGGATACTTTGGTGACAGCTCTCATAATTGTAATTGTACACCAAATCAAATTGCCAGATATTTGGATAAAATCTCCGGTCCTTTATTGGATCGATTTGATATACATATAGAAGTTAGACCAATCAGTTTTGATAAACTAACAAGCAATTATAAGGGGGAGTCATCTCAAGATATGAAAGATGCTGTTGACAAAGCTAGATACATCCAACTAGAACGATATAGGAATGAAGGGATTTATTCTAATGCTCAATTGAACACGAAGCAAATTAATAAGTACTGTAAATTAACAGACAGCCAGAGGAAAATGATGAAAGATGCTTTTACCATGCTATCTTTAAGCGCCAGAGCGTATGATCGCATTTTGCGCGTAGCCAGAACTATTGCTGACCTTGATGGTGTTACGGATATTAAGGATCAGCATATTGCTGAAGCCATACAATATCGCAGTCTTGACAGGCAATATTGGAACTACAGATCAGGAACTATTCCATATTATGTTTTACGCCAAAATCAAAGCAAGAATGCTAATGAATTAATTATCTATATTGTATACAATGCATATTTTTGTCTTAAATAACAAATAAAGAAATATATAACTAAAAAGACTTGACTTAAGGACGATTTACAACTATAGTTTAATTATAAATAATAACGTTATTACAAAAATCGGAGGTGAAATTTAGTGGATAGGGTTTCTGTATATTTAGACAGGAGTTTTTTTTCTGCAAAAAAAAGAATTATAGCAGAATATGGTAATTTAAAAGCAACTACATTTTTGTACGATAGCGGTGTGCATGGTCTACTAATTGAGAACGAAAAAGGTTATCTGATTACCTTGCCTTACCAAGGACAACAAATATGGGATTGCAGTTTCCTGGGAAGAAACCTTACAATGAAATCCATGTTTTCGGAACCGGTTCCTACAACTGAATACTTAAAATCATATGGTGCATTTTTGATACACTGCGGTGTTTCAGCTATTGGAAATCCATCAGAACATGACAACCATCCTTTACACGGAGAACTTCCAAATGCAAAATACGAAAACGTTTATATACAATTTGGAGAAGATGAGAAAGGGAAATTCATGACCTTAGGTGGGAAATATCATCACTGCATTGCATTCGAAAGGAATTACATAGCAGAACCTCAAATCAAAGTTTATGAAAACACATCTATTATTGATGTCTCTATGAGCATAGAGAATATAAAGAAGACTGACATGGAACTAATGTATATGATGCATATTAACTTCAGGCCTATAGATAATAGTGAACTCATATATACTGCTGACTATAATCCGGATAAGGTTATGGTATATGCCGAGATGTCAGCACCTGAAGAAAGTAATACAGAAGCCTTGAAGTTATATAATTATATTAATAGATTAATAAAAAATCCAGAATTACATCACATTCTTGACCCTGAATTGCCTTATGATCCAGAAATTGTGTTTATCATTCAGTATAATGAAGATGAAAATGGAGATGCACACACAATTCAATTGCATACTGACGGATATGCCAGCTATGT
>JAAZHD010000526.1 GCA_012510895.1 Clostridiales bacterium | reverse complement strand
GTCCACTTCATTTAATATGATATTCAAATTTTTAAGCCTTTCTTTCAAGTCTGGGAGCTGACTCTCCATGACTTCCTTGGCAGACAGGGTTTCTACCAGAATCTCACCTGAAAGATTGCCGTTTTTTATTTGAAACCTGATTTCCAGTTCCCCCAGCTTCTCAGGCTTTAGCTGCACCTTTAAGCTGGAGCGGGAGTCGTCTTCCAATACAGTAACTTCGTCTTTTATTCTTGATGCAATAACATCAAGGTTTTCCACCCTGTTATTTCTTTGCCCATTCTCTGCATCCACCGGACTTGACCGGGTTTCCGCAGGTGTCTTTTCCTGTATATGCGGCTGTGCAGTTATCTTTTCATATCTCTTTGTTTCTTCAGCAGATATCTCACCCCGGCTTTCTGCCTCTTCAGGCAGCCCCATTTCCCGCTTATGTACTTCCGTTTCTATACCTGATGCAGTTTCCTGTAAACCGGCTTCTCCCGATGTCCCTGCCTGTTGGTTTGCCTGTAAGGAAGTCTTGCCCTGATATTCGGCAGCAAAGCCGCTTACTGTCTCCATCTTTCCATTCTGAATGCCGGCCTTTATGCTGACTTTTTCTTTGTCTATAATACCGGCTTCATCAATGTTTCCCTTAGGAATGTCTGTCTTAACGGCAGAAGCAGCAGCCAGGGGCTGTTTTGGGGTCTTATCCGCCATATCGGCTGTGCCCGTATTTACCAGATCCACGGAAGGATTCAGATCCAGCCTTTCTCCAAGCTCCTCTGTCCCTTCTGGTGAAAACTCACCGTTAACCGCCTGCAGATTTATTTCAGGATTTTCCAAATTCAATATATAACCTTCCGTTTGAACCCGGCTGCCGCTAAAGATCAGTTCTGCTGCCTGAAGCCCGTCTGTCAGGTCATTTAAGTTTCGACCGGTACTCTGGTCTGTCTGCATACTTACCGGCATATTCATCATAGAAAGAATGTTTTCCACCAGCTCCTGAAAGCCAATTTCCGGAATATCTGCCTCATAGCCGTCCTTACTGACTTTTTGCCGGCTGCCTGCTGCCTTCATTACCTGTATTGGTTCCTGAAAACATATCTTCATCCTAATCACCTCCTCTCCTTAATTCCTTTGTGTATTTATTTTCTCATATAGGAATACAAGGCCAGCTCATCGATTATTTTTTGCTCTGTTTTATTCATTTCGTAATTAAACGCACGGAATGCTTTCTCCTTATGCTTCTCCATTATCTTTCTGTCTTTTTGCGCCGACAGCAGTTTTTGTTTTTTGGCCTCCATTGCTCTTTTAGCTTCAAGAACCAGCCTTTTTTGTATCTCCGTCTTTTTTTGAAGATGGTGAATATAATGATACCGGCTTTTGAGTTCGCCGACAGTAAGCTTTGCCCTGACGGCAGTTTGGGAAGAAACAGCCTTATTCAGCCTTTTCTCATAGTCATTTAAAATGTTTCTTTGTTTTTCATATTCCTCCCGTTTTTCCATAAACTCCTGCTGCTCTCTGTTCTCAATTCCTTTGCGATAATCCAGTATCTGTTCCATAGAATATTGAAAACCTTTCATGCTCTCACCTCACTTCAGCCCAGAATTTCACGCATCTGCTTCAGTGTTTCTTCCATATCCACTTTTTCATGAATGTCCTGCCTTAAGAATCTGTTTATGGGATCATTCAGCGCTATGGCCCGGTCGATCCTGGGATTGGAACCTTCTGCATAGGCGCCGATATCAATCAGATCCGCTGATTTCTCATAAATTGCCATGATATTTCTCATCTCACCGGCCAGTTCATCCTGTTCCTCAGTTACAATGTCTTTAGTCAGACGGCTGATGCTTTTTAGAATATCAATAGCCGGAAAATGATTCTGTTCCGCCAGTTTTCTGGAAAGCACAATATGACCGTCAAGGATTCCCCTTACTGCATCGGATATGGGTTCATTCATGTCGTCTCCATCTACCAGCACTGTATAGAAAGCCGTTATTGAACCATGCTCCGATGTGCCGGATCTTTCCAGCAGTTTGGGAAGTTCGGCGAAAACAGAGGGGGTATACCCTTTTGTAGCAGGCGGTTCCCCAATTGCCAGTCCCACTTCCCGTCTTGCCATGGCAAACCGGGTTACTGAATCCATCATGAACATTACCTTTTTGCCCTTATCCCTGAAGTATTCTGCAATGGTGGCAGCCACATATGCCCCCTTCAGCCGGATAAGGGCAGGCTGATCGGATGTGGCACATACAACAATTGAATTTTTCATGCCCTCCGGGCCTAAATCTTTTTCAATAAAGTCTCGAACTTCCCGTCCCCTTTCCCCGATAAGGGCAATCACATTTATGTCAGCCTCGCAGTGCCTGCTGATCATGCCCATAAGGGTGCTTTTTCCCACCCCGCTTCCAGCAAATATACCTATTCTCTGACCTTCGCCGCAGGTTAACAGGCCGTCAATGGCTTTTATGCCTGTAGGCATAATCCGGTGAATTCTCTCCCTTTTTAATGGATTAGGCGGGGTGCGCTCTACGGAATAATTTTCAGCGGTTGTACAGGCAGGGGTTCCTTCCATATGTCTGCCAAGCCCGTCCAGAACATGTCCCAGCAGGTAATCTCCTACCTGTACAGTCAGAACCTTGCCCGTGGGAATTACTTTGCAGCCCGGACCTACTCCGTTTATGTCACCAAGAGGCATAAGAAGCACCTCATTGCCTTTGAAGCCTACAACTTCAGCCAGAACTGCATGTGATTCTTCTCCATTAAGTAAAATTTTGCATACTTCGCCCACAAACCCTTTAATTCCCTGAACTATGATGGTCAGACCGATTATCTGGGTTACTCTGCCGGCAAGGGTATACGGCCTGATCTTTTTCAGATGTTCGAGACACCTATTAAAATCAAATTCATAATTTAAGTTCAGTTCCATTTACAGATCCATACCTTTTAAAGCTTTTATTATATTATCGAGCTGGTGATTGATTTCCAGATTAATAACCTGTTTATCTGTTTCGATAATACATCCGGGCTCCTGGACAGAAGAATCTTCAATAAATACAAATTTAGCATTGGGACAGACATTCTCCAGCTGACTGCTGTGGACTTTAAAAACCGGTATATATTTTTCAGGGCAGCGTATAATAACCTGTTCCTTTTCAGAAGACTGCTTCAAAACCTCTCTTGACATCATTACCAGACTTTCTTCCTGGATATCAATTTGATAGTGGAGAATCTTCTCCGCTACGGCAGCAGCCAGCTCTATAATCTCATGCCCTGTTCTGTTTATGTACTCCCTGTACTGGCTGTGAGCCTCTTTCCGTAAAGCTTTTGCATTCTCTTTTATTAATTCCGCCT
>JAAZHD010000062.1 GCA_012510895.1 Clostridiales bacterium | reverse complement strand
TTTATCAAGTGCTCACAGGAAGGCAAAAAGATCCGCTCTAATATCGACAATGTAATACTCAGCTCACTGCTGATGGATAAGATTTATGAATCTGCTGAAAAGGGAGAAGAAGTACGGGTCGATTCCTGACTTAGCAATATGCATCATATAAGGTAGTGCGAACAGCTTCAGCAAAAAGCGACGGGGAGCAAGGGAATTTTTTTCTTGCTCCTTCTTTTTTTGCACTAAACATATAGCAGAAACAAGGTATATATAATAAAAACTTTTTACACCATATCTGAAATTGGGTATAATACATATGTATGTGCCTAATTAATAACATTTAAGAGAAAAGGTGGTGACGGTTTGGATCCTGGACCTTTGCCTGAGGGCAGTAAAAAGATAATACAAGTGAATAAGGGAGCTGTAACCGTCCCACTGGGCGGCGGTTTAAGCTCCTGAGAAAGGAGGAGCTTACCATGAATGAAGTAATCGAATTTATTGAGCAGGGCATCGAAAAAGGTGAGTTTACCAAAATAAGGGAACAAATTGTTAAGCTGAATGTAGTTGACATAGCCCTTATTTTAGATGAGCTGGATGAAAAGGCTGCATTAATTGTTTTTCGTCTGTTGCCCAAAGAACTATCGGTAGAAGTGTTTTCCTACCTTTCCAAAGAACAGCAGCAGTATATTATTGAATCCATTACTGACAGGGAAATAAAAAATATTATCGACAACCTGTTTATGGATGATACCGTTGATGTTTTGGAAGAAATGCCGGCCAATGTAGTAAAAAAGATACTTAGGCATGTAAGTGAAGATCGGAGAAAACTAATTAATCAATTCCTGCAGTATCCGGAGTATTCTGCCGGCAGCATCATGACCATTGAGTATATAGACCTTAAAAAGGAAATGACTGTAGGGCAGGCATTAGACAAAATAAAACGAGTGGGAATTGATAAAGAAACCATTGATATCTGCTATGTAATGGATCAAAGCAGAAGGCTGGAGGGTGCTATACCGCTTAGGAAGCTTGTTGTAAGCGAAAAAGATGTTGTTATTAAAGATATTATGGAAACCAACATCATTTCCGTACACACTCATATGGACCGGGAAGAAGTCGGCAACCTGTTCCGGAAATACGGTTTGCTGGCCATGCCGGTGGTGGATATGGAAAACAGGCTTGTGGGTATTATCACCGTTGATGACGTGGTGGATATCATCGAGCAGGAAAACACAGAAGACTTTCAGGTTATGGCCGCCATGGAGCCTTCTGACGAGGAATATTTAAAAACCAGCGTTTTCAGGCTGGCCCGTAACAGAATTGTATGGCTTCTTATACTTATGATTTCGGCAACATTTACGGGAAGCATTATAAAAAAATATAATGATATGCTCTCTTCTGTGGTTATTTTGGCAACCTTCATTCCCATGTTGATGGACTCAGCAGGAAATGCCGGCTCTCAGTCCTCCACCCTTATTATCCGCGGGCTGGCATTGGATGAGATCAGGCTGAGGGATTTTTCCAAGGTGTTGTGGAAGGAGCTGCGTGTAGGCCTGCTTGTAGGGCTGACCCTGTCAGTGGTTAATTTTTTAAGGATTTACCTTTTAGACAAAGTGGGTATACAGATAGCCTTAACCGTCAGCGGAAGCCTGTTTATCACTGTTGTGACAGCTAAAATAGTAGGAAGCCTGCTGCCCATTGCAGCTAAAAAGCTCCGGCTTGATCCGGCCATTATGGCAGGCCCGCTGATTACCACCATTGTGGACGCACTGGCATTACTGGCTTATTTCCGGATAGCAACATGGCTGCTTGGTTTATAAGATGCACAAATGCGGCGGAGCTTCAGTTCCGCCGCTATTCCGTATTGTCTCCAGACCCCCGTCTTAGCTTACTTTTGCGGCAGCCGCGTCCGCAACCGTTTCCGGATCCTTCACAAAGCCTGTATTCGCCGCCTTTTATTTTATTTTCTGATAAATATTCGCCTGCTTGAAATATTTAAAATTGATGGTTAAAAACATATTATTTACGTATAATGTAGGCAGGAAAAAACTGTTCAGTTACAGTGAATTAAGAAGGAGACGTTTTATCTTGTTTAAAAAATATTCTGTTTTAGCTGTGTTCTTATGCCTGATACTTTTGTTTTCTTCATGTTATATTCGCGGGGAAAATAAGGGGATAGATAATCCGGAAGATGAACAAGATAAATCACCGGCACCCGCTGAAACATCGGCACCGGTTGAAACACCGCCTTTGGATGAGGAATCTTCAGGCGCTGAGACCCTGCCGCCTGACAGCGGTTCAGATTCGGCACCTGTCCCGTCAGAAACACCCGTTTCATCAGAAGATGAACAGTACATTAAAATCATAGATTCAATGACCCTGGAGGAAAAGCTCGGTCAGCTGCTTATAGTGGGATACCCAAGCGATCGGCAAGCCGAGAAGCTGATTAAGGAATACAAGGTGGGGGTATTGTATTATTCAGCCGAAACTTTGATACCTTTGAACAGCTGTATCAAATCACGAATCAACTGAAGGCATATAATGAAGAAAATACCCTGCCCCTTTGGATAGCACTGGACGAAGAGGGAGGTACGGTTTCACGGCTGCCGGAGGGGAAGACGCCCATACCTGATGCCAGAGCAGTAGGAAGTTTGAACGATACGGATCTGACCCGGGAGACCGGCCTGATTCTTGGAAGGGAAATGGCGGCTGCAGGTGCAAACCTGGATTTTGCACCGGTGGTTGATATTGTGGATAATCCGGAATACAAGTTTATGCTAAGGAGAAGCTACGGAGATACACCTGAGATGGTTGCGCAGCATGGCACGGCTTTTTTCGAGGGGCTGAAGGAAACCGGAATTCAGGGTTGTGCAAAACATTTCCCGGGACACGGGGGAACAAAAACGGATTCTCATAAAAATATGCCCCTTATTCATATGACCCTTGAACAATGGTTAGAAAAGGATGCAGTTCCTTTTCAGGCCATGATAGATGCCGGGGTCGATATGATTATGGTCGGGCACCTGGCATATCCTGAAATTGATCCCACAGGCCTGCCTGCCAGCATGTCAGAAGTCTTTCTTACAGAACAGCTGAGAGGGCGCATGGGATATGAAGGTTTGATTGTTACAGATGATATTGAAATGCTGGGATATCCCCAGGGAGAGGAAAGAAAAGAAGCTGTCATATCTTCATTTCTGGCAGGAGTAGACATATTTGCTGTCGGCCATACTTTAGAGATTCAATTGGATGTGCTTGGGGCTTTAAAAGAAGGGGTGGAGTCAGGCAGGATATCTATAGACCGGATTGATGAAACCTTGCTTAGAATCATCAGGGCAAAGGAAAAGCTTAAAGACATACCCTCTTATTCATTTGAAGAAGCAGTTAAAATATTTGGAAGTCAGGAACACAGAGAATTAATATCAGAGCTGAACTAGTTCATGGTTTATATGTATATGTAATGATGTGTAATTTAAATAATTAGAATCATACAGGATGAATAACTCCAAATTTATCCGATAATAGATGAAATACTCCCTGCATATTAATGAAGTAAAAATAATATGCAAGGAAGTGTTCATTTGAAGACAAGGAATAAAATACTGTTAATATCCTTGGCAGCTGTTTTGCTGCTTGCGGCAAGTCTGTTTTTGTCCAAAGCGTCCGGGTTTTTTTCATCAATTCCTTTACCGCTGCAGACTGCTCCTGAGCTTCTGCAGGCAAGCAAGGGGCTTAATAAATATGATATAGAAGTGTAATTCGACCCGGATGCCAAAAGGCTGATATGCAGCCAGAGGGTAAATTACATAAACAAAACCGGAAAATCTCTTACCCATCTTTATTTCCATCTCTATCCCAACGCTTATAAATATGAAAATAAGCCTGTCTTTGAAAAATCGGATATGGTAAGGGCCTATCCCAATGGTTTTTCTCCCGGTTATCTGAATCTGCATAAGGTTTTGGCAGCCGGAAAGGAAGTTGAGTATATTATCGACGGATACAGCGATAATATACTGATGATTATTCTTAATGAGGACTTAAATACCGGAGATGCCTTAAACATTGAAATGGAGTATACGGTTCAGCTGCCCAATTGCTTAGGACGTTTTGGCTATGGAGACAATATGTATAAGATAGTCAACTGGTATCCTATTGCCTGTGTATATGATGAGAAGGGCTGGAATCTTGACCCCTACTATGCTGTTGGAGACCCTTTTTACAGCGATGCCGCAAATTATCGGGTCAGTATTTATGCTCCGGCTGATTATACTATTGCAGCCACCGGAGAGCACGTAAGCAAAAAAGAAAAAGGGGACTTTTCCCTTTGGGAAATATATGCCCCGGCTGTACGGGATTTTGCCTGGATGGCGGGGAATACCTTTCAGACTGTAACCAGAAAAGCAGGGAGGACAACGGTTACTTCCTATTATTATACCCCTGAGTCAGGGGAGAAGGCCCTGGATTATGCGGCAGAATCCCTTGCAATTTTTAATGATATTTTTGGTGAATACCCTTACTCCAGGTTTGAAGTTGTGGAATCAGATTTTTATATAGGAGGGATGGAATATCCAAATCTGATTATGCTGGATCACAGCTTATATGAAGATGACAGCAGCTATCTGGAACTGATTGCCGTTCATGAAACAGCTCATCAATGGTGGTACGGCCTTGTGGGAAGCAATCAGATTCAAGATGCCTGGATTGATGAAGGCTTGACGGAATATTCCACCATACTGTATTATGGACAGCGTTACGGACCGGACAAGGAAAAAGAAATGTATGAGAGCATTATGGGAAAGGGGAAGTACCGAATGCTTTCCCTTCTCCTGGATATATATCGGGATGCAGCAAATGATTTTTCTAATGGCATTGATGAGACCATCCACCGTCCTGTCTATGAATTTTCCGATTGGAGGATTTATGATCTGTTGGTCTATGGAAAGGGAGCCATGTTGTTTCACTCCTTAAGGGAAGAACTTGGGGATGAATTGTTTTTTAAGGGGCTGCAGAGGTACTTCCAGGAATTTATTTTTAAAAATGTTAAGAAATCGGATTTAATCAATGCCTTTAATAAGATAAGCAATGATAACTGGGATGAGTTTTTTGACAGATGGCTTTATGACGAACTAATATATTAAGCTAATATGACTAAAAAATTATAAAATTAATTATTTATTAAAGAAGGACTTTTGAATTCTATGTCGAATACATAAAAT
>JAAZHD010000061.1 GCA_012510895.1 Clostridiales bacterium | reverse complement strand
GGTAATTGCCTTATCAAAAGAAGTGGGAGCAATTTCAGCTTATGCATATTTGGGCGATGTAGGAGATTCCGTTACCGGAGACTAAAAAGCTCAAAAGTTTGAAGATGATTATCTGGATGAACTCTTCCCCTTACTTAAGGAGCTTGGGTTTAATGCCGTTACTTATATGCCTTCCAGAAATACAATGCAGCAGCTTGACCGGGTTCGCTCCCTGTGCCGGGAATATGACTTTTTTCAGATCAGCGGTGAAGATATAAATTCTTCCCGGCAGTCCTTTGTATGTCTGGCTATGAGGGATGAAAAGTACCGTAACCTCCTTGATTCCACCTGGGCATTAATTGGACACGAGCTTATCGCTACTGAAGATATAACAAGAGGCATGTTTTCAGAAGAAACCATAAATAAATATCCTGATCTGGAAGAAAGGATACAAGTATTTAAAAAAATAGGCCGGGAGAAACATGGATTATAGATTATTGCACCAGATATGCAACAAGTAAAGTAAGCAGAGGAAACTGGAATATGAGAAAAGCAGGTAGAAATGTGTTTGCTATAGAAAGACGAAATAATCTTTTATCTATTCTACATGATAAAAAAAGCATAACCGTACAGGAAGCTGCCGCCATGTTCAATGTTACGGAAGAGACCATAAGGCGGGATCTAAGAGCCATGGAAGAACAGAACTTGTTAATCCGGACTCATGGCGGTGCTGTGCTGGCTGATGATATTAATATGGAAGTCTCACTGGAGGTCAGGGAAGGCATCAATATAAGGGGGAAAGACCTTATAGGCCGAATGGCCGCCGATCTTGTTAAGGATGGAGATACCTTATTTATGGATGCCAGCACCTCTTCCTTATACGTTGCAAAGCATTTGAAAGAAAAAAAGGCATTGACGGTCATCACCAACGCCATGCGCATTTTGCTGGAACTGGCCCCCTGCGAGGAAATCAGACTGATTTCCTCCGGCGGCTACCTGCGTAAAAAGAGCCTTTCTTATGTAGGCAAAGCTGCTGAGATTGCCATCAGCAGCTATCATGCCGACAAGGTGTTCTTTTCCTGTAAAGGGTTTTCACCAAAGCTTGGAGCTACAGATTCACATGAACAGGAATCCAGCATCCGGCGCCTGATGATTCAGCATTCCGAAGAAGCAATTTTTTTGTGCGATCATACCAAGTACGATAAGGTAGGGTACACTACCACGGCGCAAATAGAAGATATGGATTATTTTATTACTGATAAGGAATTGCCTGACGGATGGGAAGATCCAATACTAAACAAACAGGTACGGCTTATTTACCCTGACTCAATTAAAGGCAAGGATTAGGGAGCGGGCAGCTTACTTCTTCAGGCTCTTTACCAGACTCTTGCGGTAGGCTTCACTCTCCCAGTTTTTTATAAAATCAATTTCTTCGGCCGTCATGGACTTAAGCGGCAGACCCAGCCTATTAATATTATCAATAACATAAATGCAGGCAAGCAGGGTCTCTTCCATGGTTTGTGCTTCCGATTCATTTGTCAGGTAGATAATTTCACCGGTTTCTGTATTTATATTCAGCTTGTTATCCATACCTCCAAGAGAAATATTCTCATTTAAATACACCAGTTGATCCGGATACAAAACATTTCGATCAAAAAAATCAAGGCCAATTTTATTTGCTTTTAAGTAAATTTTTAAATACTCTGTTCTGCTAACATATTTATTTTCATCAAGCTTATCTAGCTCTATTTTGGGGTAAGTTTCTGCAATGCCAAAATGGGTTTTAATCATATCGTTTACCCTTTGATGCAAGTCAAGGCATTCCCGTGGATTATCCGCTGTTGTAATCAGTCCATGGTTTTCCATGAAAATAACTTGCGGAAACTTATCGTTTTCATTTAGATAATCATGCACCGCCTTTTTTATGCGCAGAGTTAAGCTGAATCCCGGATTTATATAGGGGATCCAGACAAAGCCGAAATCAACATTTTTAAATATCTCATTCATTAATTCCCGGCCTTTATGAGTACAGCAAACAATATTGGCATAAACCGGATGAGTATGAATTACATACTTAAGCAATATAGAGTGAAAGCCGGCTTCAACGGAGGGCCTTAGTTTCTTCAGTCCCTCCATCTCCACTACATTGGCCTTTGCAAACTCGGTGCTTTCTTTCTCATAATCCCGGTCCAGGCTTAAATCCACATTGTTATAAAACTCCATTATATTTTTATAATTAACGACTACGTATCCTTCTTTAGGATTAATCTGCTTTAATTTAAATCCGGAAGCTTTAACGGCCATCAGTTCTTCATTCAGCTTAACCGATGTATTGCCGCCTCCTCCCTGGGTATACTCTATGGGCAGACCCACTTGTGTCGAAATATATTGAAGCTCTTTCAATGCTTCCTGAAACATATCAGTATCTCCCTTCTTCTTCCGTCAATTCTATGGGCATATGGTTAATAAGAGCTTAGAATTCGGCAGACTTTGGTGTTCTGGGGAAGGGAATAACATCACGAATATTGGTCATGCCTGTAATGTACATGATGGCTCTTTCAAAACCCAGACCAAACCCGGAATGATAGGTTCCTCCGTATTTGCGCAGATCCCTGTACCACCAATAATCTTCTTCTTTCATGTTCAATTCTTTAATCCTTGCATCCAGCAGTTCCAGACGTTCCTCCCTCTGGCTGCCTCCGATAATTTCTCCGATACCGGGAACCAAAAGATCCATTGCAGCTACAGTTTTTCCGTCATCGTTCAAACGCATGTAGAAAGCTTTGATATCTTTTGGATAGTTGATTACAAAGACCGGCTTTTTAAATACCTTTTCCGTCAGAAAGCGTTCATGCTCTGTTTGCAGGTCTGTGCCCCATTCCACTTTATACTGGAAATTATCATTGTGCTTTTTAAGAATCTCCACTGCATCTGTGTAGCTTATTCTGCCAAACTCAGATTGTATGACATTGTTTAACCTTTCCAGCAGACCTTTATCTATGAAATTGTTGAAAAACTCCATTTCCTCAGGTGCATGTCTTATAACATAATCAAAAATGTATTTGATCATATCTTCTGCCAGTTCCATGTTATCGTTAAGATCTGCAAATGCAACCTCAGGTTCAATCATCCAGAATTCGGCCGCATGACGGGGTGTATTGGAGTTTTCCGATCGGAAGGTTGGACCAAAGGTATATACCTTTCGGAAAGCCAGGGCATATGCTTCAGCCGACAACTGTCCGCTTACAGTAAGATTGGTTTCCCGTCCGAAGAAGTCCTTAGTGAAATCAACTTCTCCGTCTTCTGTAAGAGGAATATTTCTGAAATCCAAAGTAGTTACATGAAACATCTCGCCGGCTCCCTCGGCATCGCTTCCCGTTATAATTGGAGTATGGACGTAGACAAAGTCTCTCTCCTGAAAGAACTTATGTATGGCATAGGATAGTAAAGAGCGAACGCGAAATACAGCAGAAAAGGTATTGGTCCTTGGACGTAAATGAGCAATGGTTCTTAAAAACTCAAAACTATGGCGTTTTTTCTGCAGGGGATAATCTGAAGGACAATGGCCTTCTATTCGTATATTTTTGGCTTTGATTTCAAAGGGCTGTTTCATGCCCGGAGTCTCTGTCAGTATTCCATCTACATAAATGGCACTGCCTACGCCAAGCTTTACTATTTCTTTGAAATTCTCCAGTTTTTCCTCTTCATATACAACTTGAATGGACTTGAAAAAAGATCCGTCATTTAGTTCAATAAAACCAAAAACCTTTGAATTGCGGTTGTTTCGAATCCAGCCGGATAAAGATACCTCTTTATCGTAGTATTCTTCGGGTTGTCTGTAAATCTTTTTTACTGTTGTTTTCAATGCTTCTTTCACAATTACATACTCCTTTATATAAAGTTTTATCGAGTTGCCGACTTTTTTCTGCCCCTGTACTGTTCTTTGGGAAATACTACATGTACCCTTCGGGCAGCGGCCTCACTGACAATATAATTTACATACCGGATAATGCTTCCCATAAAGCGTTCCGGGCTCATAGTGCCCTTTGCAATATTACCCAGGGCCCGCTCCCATTTCCCGGTTGTCTCCGGCGATTTCAATTCCTCAGGCACCGCTTTTATGAGCCGGATGCCTTTTTCCGTGGGGATAAGGGCTTTTTTCTGCCGCTTAACATATCCCACTTCCAGTAAACGCTCTATAATTGCAGCCCGGGTAGCGGGAGTGCCCAACCCTCCTTGTTTTAGTTCTTCCCTTAAGGCTTCATCCTTTACAAAACGGCCTGCATTTTCCATGGCTGAGAGCAAAGCCGCCTCTGTGTAAGGTTTAGGAGGCTGGGTTTTTTTCTTGATTACCTCTGCAGCTGCTGCAACAGCCGGCTGTCCCTCCTCTAATGGGGGCAGAGACTGTTCATCTTCCTTGCTTTCCGTATTCTTATCTTCATATAGTATTTTCCAGCCTAATTCCTTTACAGATATCCCCCTTGTATAGAAGGTTTCCCCTTCTACCTCGGTATGAACCTGAGTCTCCTCATATTCATACGGGGGATAGAAAACAGCCAGAAACCTTCTGACAATCAAATCAAAAATTTTTCTTTCATCTTCTGACAAAGCTGTTTTCATTTTTGTTTTGGCAGGGATTATTGCATGATGATCAGTAACCTTGCTGTCATCCACCAACCTCTTTGTTACGGGAAGTCTGGAAAGCTCGAGAACCGGTTTTGCATATATGCCGTAAGGCCCCTCTTCCAGATTCTGCACCAAGGGACGCAGGACAGGCACTAAATCCTGAGACAGGTATCGGCTGTCCGTTCGGGGATAGGTAATCAGTTTTCGGTTCTCATACAACTGCTGAGCAAGTTTCAGAGTTTTCTGTGCAGAAAAGCCATATCTTCGGTTGGCATCCCTTTGCAGCTCGGTCAAATCATACAATTGAGGGAAAAGCTGCTTTTTCAGCTGTTTAGCTGCAGTTTTTACCCTGCCTGTTTTCCCTTTTACCTTTTCAGCAATGAAATCAGCCTTTTCTTTCTCAAAGTTTCTGTTTTGGGAAACCTTATCTTTAAACCAAACACCCTTATAACCCGGAAAGGTGCAGTGGACTTCCCAATAGTCCTGTGGTACGAAAGACTCTATCTCATGATGCCTGGCTACCAGAATAGCCAGAGTGGGAGTCTGAACCCTTCCTATGGATAAGAGGGTATTGTATTGTATAGAAAAGGCCCTTGAACCATTAATGCCTACCAGCCAGTCTGCTTCAGAACGGCATCTGGCAGATTCATACAGCAAATCATAATCGCTGCCCGGCCTTAGGCGGGAAAAACCTTCCCGGACAGCCTCATCTGTCATGCTGGAAATCCAAAGCCTTTGAAAAGGTTTTTTGCAGCCTGCCATCCGGTATATGTATCTGAAAATCAGTTCTCCTTCCCGGCCGCTGTCAGTAGCACAGATCAGAGAAGAAACCGATTTGTCATTCATCAATTTTTTCAAAATGTTAAATTGTTTACCGGTTCCGGGCAACACCTGCAACTGCATTTTTTCAGGAACAATAGGCAGGGTGTCCATGCGCCAGCTCTTATATCGGGAATCATACTTTTCCGGTTCCTGCAGCCCCACCAAATGGCCGATTGCCCAGGAAACTATATAAGTATCATTATAGAGAAAACCATCGCCTTTTTGCGTACACTGCAAAACTCTTGCAATGTCTCTGCCTACGGAAGGCTTTTCTGTTATAACCAGAATCTTACCCATAAGCATAAACCGCCTTCAGCTCTTCTTCCGCTTGGATTTATGCAAAAGATATCGCTCTTTCCCTTCCTGAAAACGCTTCTTCTCTTCCGGTGTTGTAAGTATGAGCCTGGGAACCTGGCAGGGAACACCGTTTTCATCAAGTGATACCATGGTAAAATAAGCGGTAAGGGCTACCTGAGGAGGCTTCTCCTCCTCCAGGTACTCTGCCTCAACAGTGACAAAAACCTCCATGGAAGTACGACCTACAAATATCATTTCACCTTTACAGGTAACCAGTGCTCCGACATATATGGGAGTATGAAAGACAAGCTCATCTACCCGGGCGGTAACAATATTGGTATGAGCATGTCTGGCTGCCACTACATATGCAGTGGTATCCATCATCTTCATTATCTCGCCCCCATGCACATTACCGGCCGGATTAGCTTGACTGGGGAGCATGACCTGTGACATTATTGCTCTGGAATGGGCAACAGTCTTTCCGTTCATTTCGGACTCTCCTAGTTTGATATTCTTCATTATATAAAAAACATGTCAAAAAAGCAATGAAACCAATTATTATGACATAAAGCTCTGTTTGTGTTATATAATGATGTTGCAGCTGATAAATCATTCGAGCGCTATAACAATACATATTGTATCAGCATTTACGGTCTTTATTTTTAAAAAAATAACATAGCATTGTTCCAGGGGGAAGATAAATGCCTGTAGTAAAAATTGAAAATTTGATTAAACGATTTGGTAAGTTTACTGCTTTGAACGGTATTGATCTTACTGTTAACCAAGGTGAGATCTATGGTTTTATTGGACCTAACGGAGCTGGAAAAACAACAACCATAAGAATTCTGCTCGGCATCCTTAAAGCAACTGAAGGTAAAGCTAAAGTCTTCGGAATGGATGCCTGGAAAGATGCTGTTGAGATACATAAAAAAACCGCCTATGTTCCCGGAGATGTAAGCCTTTGGCCTAATCTCACCGGCGGCGAAGTAATAGATTTGTTCGTAAGACTCCGTAATTCCAATAATAAGAAACGTCAGGAAGAGTTAATTGAAAGATTTAACCTGGACCCATCCAAAAAATGCAGAACATACTCAAAGGGCAACAGACAGAAAGTAGCACTGATTGCAGCATTTGCATCAGATGCAGATCTTTATGTGCTGGATGAACCCACGTCGGGGCTTGATCCTTTAATGGACAGTGTTTTTCAGGAATGCATAAAAGAAGTTAAAGATCAGGGAAAAAGTGTCTTGCTTTCCAGTCACATTTTATCTGAGGTAGAGAAACTATGTGACAAGATAAGTATTATTCGGCATGGAAAGATAATAGAATCCGGCACTCTCGATGAACTGCGCCACCTGACCAGAAGCAGAATGGTTGTTAAAACGAAAAAACCTATGGAAGCCTTAGACATGATAAAAGGCGTTCATGATTTGGAAGTAAGGGATAACATCTTTTATTTTCAAGCAGATACAGAAGAATTGGACAATATCATGAAATATATAGCCCAGTTTGGGATAGTGAAATTAGAAAGTGCACCGCCCACCCTTGAGGATTTATTTATAAGACACTATATGGGGGACGGAGGTGAATCTTAATGTCCAACCGGTTTGCTAATACAAAAATATTGGCATTTTTCATATTGCGTAAAGATCGGATCAGAATTCTCATATGGATAATTTCCATTGTACTTTTCACAGTAGTGATTGGATCAATGCTTCCCAATTTATATTCAACCGGCACTGACCGCCAAATCATGGCGGAGACCATGAAAAATCCGGCTATTACGGTTATGCTTGGCCCTGGCTATGGACTGGACAACTATACAGATGGGGCAATGATGGCTCACTTCATGCTTATTTTTACTTTGCTTGCCGTGGGAATTATGAACATTTTGATGACCATAAGGAACACCAGAGAAGACGAAGAAGAAGGAAGAACAGAAATAATACGCTCTCTTCCGTCAGGCTTCCTATCCCCTTTAACCGCAGCATTCTTTGTTTCTGCTGCAGCCAACACGGTGCTGGCCCTGACAGCGGGCCTTAGTCTGTATTCTTTAGGCTTTGAAAGCATGGATTTCCAGGGTTCTATGCTGTATGGAGCATCGATTGGCACCGCCGGCATATTTTTTACGTCATTGACAGCTTTGTTTGCACAGCTTACACCCATTACCCGGTCTGCATTGGGTTATTCATTCGGCTTCCTCATCCTGGCTTACATAATCAGAGGAATAGGCGATGTAGAAAGCGAGCTGCTGTCTCTTTTTTCTCCGCTTGGTTTGATCCTGCGTACTGAGGTTTATGTGAATAATCACTGGTGGCCTGTTTTACTGACCCTGGGATTGTCTGTAATCCTGGCAGGGCTTGCCATGTATTTAAATACCATACGGGATCTGGGCGCAGGTTTTTTACAGCCGAAATCCGGAAAAGCTGAAGCTTCGAGATTCCTTTCCTCACCTTTGGGGCTTGCCCTGCGTTTGCAACGTACCGCTGTCATATCATGGACAATAGGAATGCTTGTGCTGGGATTATCCTATGGATCTGTCCTGGGTGACCTGGAAGGTTTTCTTGACAGCAGCGGATTACTGCTGCAAATGCTGCCCGAATCAGAAGTATTTAACCTGACGGAACGGTTTGTAGGCATGCTTTTGACCATCTTAAGCATACTGGCAGCTATTCCTGTGCTTATTTTTATATTAAAGCTTAAGTCAGAGGAAAATGCCGGGAGAATAGAACAACTTCTTGCCGGGGCCGTATCCAGAACAAAACTCATTGGAAGTTATGCTTTTATCGGTCTGGCAGCCGCTCCTGTCATACAGTTCATGTCCGTACTCGGCCTGTGGGCTTCTGCCGCGTTTGTAATGGAGGATCCTCTTTCCTTTAATATATTGTTAAAGGCCAGCATGGCATATATACCCTCTGTTTGGGTAATGGCAGGTCTGATGGTTCTGGCCATTGGATATCTGCCAAGGTTTACCGGTGCAGTCTGGCTGTATTTAGGATATGCATTCTTTATAGCATATCTTGGTGATATGTTAAAACTGCCTGAATGGATGGATTATCTTTCGCCTTTCGGACACATTCCTCAAATTCCACTCGAGGAGTTTCATGCATCCAAAACTTTACTCTCCATGCTTTTGGCTTTCGGGCTGACTGCAGCAGGTTTCGCAGGCTATCGAAATCGGGACATACACGGATAGACTCAGCCTTAATTCATGTTAACCCGGATCATAAGGAGGCGACGATTAAGGAATAAAAGGAGGAAAAGATGATAGAACTTGTAGGAAAATATAATACTGCCAAAGTTTTTACCGATGTCATTGATGATACTTCCCACTCACAAATTATTGAACTATTAAATCAAGAATTTACGGCAGGAAGCCGAATTCGAATGATGCCCGATGTACATGCCGGTGCAGGCTGTACAATAGGAACTACAATGACCATAAAAGACAAGGTTGTTCCCAATCTGGTGGGTGTGGATATCGGATGCGGAATGGAAACCGTGCTTCTTAAGGAAACCCATATCGATCTGGAAAAACTGGATAAACTGATTTACAGCCGTATACCATCAGGCTTTTCAATAAGAAATAAAATCCATCATTATATGAATGAAATTGACCTGTCACAGCTTTACTGTTATCAAAAAGTCAACATACCCCGTGCAGAAAAGAGCATGGGGACCCTTGGCGGAGGCAATCATTTTATAGAAGCAGGCAGGGATGACGAAGGCCGGCTGTATCTCGTGGTGCATTCAGGCAGCCGGCATCTGGGTCTGCAGGTAGCCCAATATTATCAGGAAGAAGGCTTCAAACAGTGCAATACCATTACAATCGAAGAGGAAGAAGCACTTATTGCTTCACTCAAAGCAGAAGGACGGGAAAAGGAAATAAACAAGGCACTTAAAGCGTTAAGAAAATCTAAACGCAGCGACATCCCAAAGGCGCTCTGCTATGTGTCAGGCAGGCTCTTTGAAGAATATATCCATGATATGAAGATCATCCAAAAATTTGCAGCTCTCAATCGTAAAGCCATAGTGGATGAAATAGTGAGAGGCTTGGACCTGACTCCGGTGGACAGTTTCACAACCATACACAATTATATTGATACAGATTCCATGATCCTCCGCAAGGGCGCAGTTTCCGCCAAGGCCGGAGAACGCCTGCTGATCCCCATAAACATGCGGGACGGAAGCCTTATCTGCATTGGAAAGGGCAATAAGGACTGGAATTATTCAGCTCCTCACGGAGCGGGAAGGATCATGAGCCGCACACAGGCAAAGAAGAGCTTTTCCTTGTCAGAGTTTAAGAAGGAAATGGACGGCATCTACACAAGCTCGGTAAACAAGGATACTCTGGATGAATGTCCAATGGCATATAAGAGCAAGGATGACATAATAAAACATATAGCTGATACAGTAGAAATCGAAAGAATTATCCGTCCCATTTATAATTTCAAAGCCGGCGGGGAATAATATCAGTCTTCAGGGTATGGAATGTGACTATAATAGTCCTTGTCGAGAATCATGGTTGAATAATAGAATTTGGCATTTACAATGTTTATCATATTTTGAATATACTCATCATCAACCTCAACCCCCGGATTAGGTGTAAATTCCCTGGCTACTGCATTATATCTCCCCTTATCTGTTATAAAGGATCGGTCCCGGAAAATAACAAGGGGTTCTGAATCAGAAAACAGATCCCTGCCCATCAATAGTCTTGAGTCATACTCAAGCCCAAGCAGATTGGAAAGGGTGGGAATAATATCGAGAGACGAGCCCGGAGCATCAATGGCAATCGGCTCTTCAATTCCCTTGGTGTACAGAATAAAAGTATTCCTGTGGACATCGAAATGCTTATCCAGCTTATGACCGGCAAGTTCTTCTATTACATGGTGCTCCAGACCGTAGGGATAGTGATCAGAACTCATGGCAATGAGGGTTTTATCTGCAATGCCTGCTTCCTCCAGCTGAGCCAGCAAATACTCCATAGCCCTGTCCAGTTCGATCTGGGTGGCTATATAAGCTTTGGCAGGTTCGGAATATGGCAGATCTTCCACATTCTTTTTGTTCTTTAAAGCCATGGCATTGCCCATGAAATTATATTCAAGATGTCCGCTTACCGTCATATAATATGCATGAAAAGGCTGGCTGTCGATGTACTCAGGAATGGTTATCTCCATCATCTCCAAATCGGACCGGGGCCATTGTTTTTTCATAACCAGACCATTGCCTATACCCTTGTAGTCATATCCCATGTTAGGATGGGACAGATCCCTGCGGTAATAGGAGTAGCTGTGATTATGATAAGCAACTGTTTTATAACCCAGCCTCTTTAGTTGATTGCCCATTACAAAGGGGAGATCTATTTTGCTGGAATGATAAAAGCTCCAGACACCGCTTTTGGGAATTAGGCTGGTTAAACTGACATATTCTCCGTCGGATGTGCTTACATCCCAGATGGGCACATAAAAATTTGTAAATTTATAGCCCTCTTCAACCATCTTATACAAAGTAGGCGTAAGCTCTTCATGAACAGCATAAGGCGAAAAACCTTCTGCGGTAATGAGTATCAGATTATATCCCTTATATTGGCCGGTGTATTCATTTTGCGGGGTAGGAGGCACATTTCTGAAGTATTCATGCATTTCTATAATATCCTGGTCTTTTTCATTAATTATTAATTCATCAAAATCAATATCCAATATATTATAAACAATTTCCGGTGGTTCAGTCTCCTCACCCTCTGCATCGTCAGGAGGATCCGTCGGCAGCCCGTCCGGTGTATCCTGCTCACTATCACTTTGTTCCACAGGAGTTTTTTCAGGAGATTCAGACGCAGGAGATTCGGGCAGGTAAGGATTGGCTACCTCATAACCCGGCGTCCAGCCTGTAAGCAGCCTTTGCAGATCCAGTCGGGTGGTGGTAATCAGCCCCAGCCTTTCTACAGAAAGAACAGGGTAGCTGTTTTTATAATATAAATCATATGGAGAATTCTGTTCCCTGCCGCCCAGATAAATAACACCTACTGCTGAAAAATGAACAATAACAGCTAGTATTATTAGGCTGCCCCGAAAGAAGAGCTCCGGCTTTTCAAATGAGAAAACCTTTCTTCCGAATATGAGCAAGAACAAAAAAGGAATAAAGAATAATATAACCCATATAATATTCTGAGCCACTCTTATTGCTATTTCCTTGCTGAAATCCAGAATCTGTGTCATGTTTGATGCGGAAAACATGCTGTAAAAGGTCTTGAAAAAATCATAATAAATAAACTGGGATGAAAAGAAAAAGCCCAGAACAGCCAGGAATATACAAGACAAAATATGATTAACTTTTGGTTTGAATAAGCTGCCGATAAAATATAAAACAAGAGATAAAACCATGGAAAACAAGATGGGAATTACAAGACCTGCGGTCACAAACCCGCGATAAACTGTAAATCGAAACAGGATTTCCAAATAAAAAAGCGACAAAATAATATAGGTTAATAATGGGATAGTTTTTGACTTCTGCTTCATGCGGACACCTTCTAAATTTAAAATCTTCTTTTCTCAATAGTATAACATGTATAGTAGATCCGGTACAGTACTTAATATTGATTCTCAATATTAATGTCAACTACTTCCGCATCTGTATTGTTCTCAATAAAACTGCATATTTTTTCACTTATGCTGTCTGCCAAAGCTGAATTATTGGCAAGAAAAGCAATGGAAATGATAATGGTCTGATGTATATTCTGTGCATCGCTCTCTATTACTGAAACATTATACCTGTTTCGAAGTTTCTCAGTAAGACTTTTTACAATCATTCTTTTTTCCTTCAGGCTGTGCACCCACGGTGCATAAAGCCTGACCGTTATCACTCTTAAGGTAATTGTATTCTTCCTCGCTTTCCATGCTGCTTT
>JAAZHD010000525.1 GCA_012510895.1 Clostridiales bacterium | reverse complement strand
TAAGCCATAAGGAATCCTCCGTTTTTTTGTTTAGTAAGGTTTTTCTTGGTAGCTTAATTTTACTACAAAAAAGGGGAGAATTCCTTATTTTTTGGACATTTTCGTACTAAAAAGTAGCATTTTTATAGCCTGTAGATAAGCCTGACTGTATTATGCGGAAACTCAAGCTTGGATGGATTGACAGGCTTTTTTATAGCTGTTACACTAAATATGAGAAAAGCAAATTCCTATCCCTTACAAACCTTTTGTTAGAACGCGATAAAGAAAATAAAAGATATGATATTCCTGATGTTGAAGAATCATGGAAACAATTTGTAGAGAAATATATGAAATAAAAAAAGAACAGCCAGAGGCGGATCAAAACCTCTGGCTGTTGTATTACCTATTCGTTATTAGCCTAAAAATGTTCTGCTGAATGTTACGGCAGCCTGTGCTCTTGTATGGAGAATTCCTCCTTGAAGTAGACACAAAGACAAACTGTCTCGGTGTTAATCGTTATAAACCTAGAAGTTGCTTTTTCTTTGCATCGAATTCTGCTTGAGAAATAATACCGTCTTCCATAAGTTTTTTGAACTTCAAGATTTCATCCGCAGAGGAAATCGCAGGTGTCGCTTCATTAGGCAGATTCATCAAATTCCCTAACTTTCCAATGAAGATCTGAAAACCATTGCTACTATTAAATGCAATAATCGATTCTTTGCTACCACCGTCATCTTTCCATGTGACCTTAACAGTATGCGAGCTTCCCATTGATGCCATAGCTGCGGCAGCACCCACAGTAGCTCCTGCTAACAATGTACCTTTAACAAAATTAGATACATTTGGGCCTGTTGAAGATGATGCCAGAATATCTATTCGCGCTACTGTTTGAGGAGTGAATGTATAATAACTCTTTTTTTCAAAAAAACGATGCATTTCTTCTGCCCCGTTCCACAGATAAGTTCCATCACTTCCGTGCCAACCAGCACTTAAAAAAAGCGTTTTATCCCTGAACATTAGTTTATCATATTTGAGTCTAATTGGGTACGCATCCGTAAAGCAATGAACATAATCTCCTATTCCTCTTCCAGAAACAATTTTCCAATCTGCATAGTGATATTTAGTGCTCATAATGTTACCTCCCTCAATTCAAAAACAGTATTTTTTCAAATTAGACCATTAAATTATGCTTTCTAATATTAAACTACAAAATGCACAATTTTTCAAGATGTTGAGTCGAAAATTACCACCGATAATTGTAACTTTTTCCTCTTCCAGCTTCACAATTCCTAACTATTCGCCATATTTAAGTTTATCTTTCGGTTTGCCTTATCATATTTTGCAGTTTCATTCAACACATAATGAATGAAGAACCCTTTGCTGTACTTTATGGTAAAACAGGCAAGCCTAATTTTCCTGTAAACATCCTGTTATCATTAGAATATATCAAGCAAATGAGGCAGTATAACGATCTGGAACTATTAGACGCCTTCTATTTTGATTATCAGATAAATTATGCCGTTGGCATACGCTCTTTAGGGGAATTAAATCTCGCTGAAAGAACCCTTTACTATTTCCGACAGAGAATATATGAATACTATATCGACAACCCCGAAAGTGGAG
>JAAZHD010000598.1 GCA_012510895.1 Clostridiales bacterium | reverse complement strand
TCTTTATCCAATAGTTTTTGGTATTTGTCTGCAATGGTTTCGAAATTTCCCGCATCATCCAATGAAAAGCTGTCCAGTACGACTTTTGTGAAGGCATCGATTCGGTAGTTTTTTAAAATACGTCGGGTAATGGTATCCTCCCCTTCGGTGATGTAGATGCTCTCCGGCGCCAAAATACCGGTGTCCACGGTGTAGCCTGTGAATAACGATACATACGAAGGAATTTGCTTTACCGTTTCGTCGAAATATAGCATGCCGGTAGGGTCGATTTTGTAATGCTTGTTTTCGATTCCGTATTTGATCAATTTGTTTGCTTCCGGGTTCGAAAACAACCAATCGATGTATCGTACGGCGGCTTGCTTGTCTTGGCAGCTCTCGTTCACTACGAACATACTGTGTTTATTGATATCGCCTTGACCCGTAAGAATTACATTCTTGGGATCCAAGAAAAATACATCATAATTCACCTTATCCTTTTCGAAATCGTATCTGTCCGAGAAAAGATTAAAATACATATCAATACCGGCCAATACTCTCTTTTCATTGTCCGATTCTCTCGTTTCAATGGAATACTGTTCGAATAAATTGCGGTATTCGTATAACGGTGTTTGTCAAGCTAGTTGTCGCATAAATACTTCTTTACATATTTTGGATATCACCGATTTGCCATTGACATTGAGCCTCTGCCAACATGGGAGTGGCCTTTAGAAGCGGCCTAACAAATTAGGCCTTGCCTTTTGCCTAGGCTACCATGTTGGCTTCTCAATGTAAATGGTTCGCAAGCCAAATCTTTCATGCGTGGCGCTGATGTTCCTTGACAAAATTAAGCTCTTTTTCTCTTATTGGATTTAAGGCAACTACACCAGGTAAAGTCCAATTTCTGATACCTCTTGACCATCTTGAGGGGTTCGTGGCTTTAGCTTCCTCGTAGACTTTGATACGGTTTTCTATAATCTTTTTGTCTAGTCCATGATGCCTTTGGTAGGGAGTTAAAAAATTTATTCCACTGTGCATATGGGTTAAGTTGTACCACTTTACAAACTCTTGAACCCATTGCCTTGCCTCCTCGAGGCTTGAAAAGCCAGTAAAAGGATATTTAGGGCAATACTTCATAGTCTTAAAGAGTGACTCTGAATACGGATTGTCATTACTTACTCTAGGCCTTGAGAAGGAACTTTGTACACCTAGCTTTTCTAAGGTAGCTAAGAATGTTGCAGCCTTCATAGGGCTGCCATTGTCACTGTGTAGCACTAGTGGCCTGCCTTGGATTCCTTGGGCTAGAACTGCCTTCTTAACTAGGTGCTCGGCATATTCAGCCTTTTCAGTTTCCCATACTTCATAGCCCACTATAAGCCGGCTAAATATATCTACTATCATGTATAGTTTGAAATATTGCCCCTTGATAGCAGCATTTAGCCAAGTAATATCCCATGTCCATATTTGATTAGGTCCGGTTGCTGTATGGGAAGGTGGTTCCCTTCTTACAGGCTCTTTGCTACGGTTTCTATGAGCATCCATCTTCTCCTCTTTTAAAATGCGATAGAAGGTTGATTCGGATGCGACATACTCACCCTCATCGGCCAGACTAGGTACAATCTTACAGGGTGGTAAATCGGCATATTTAGGGCTATTAGCTACTTCAATGACCTTTTCACGTTCTTCTTCCGTTAGTTTGTTTTTAGGGGTAGGTCGCTCGGCTAAAGGCCTTTGATCTTCTCTAATACCATCGTCACTTGTCCATCTTTGATAGGTGCGATCACTAATACCTAGCACCTCACAAGCCGGTTTTAACCTGGCACCGGCTGCCCTTGCTTCATCAATCAGCTCTACTGCTCTTTCGCGATCTGAGGTGCTGATTAGTCTTCCTCGGGGTCCCCCCAGATCGCTTGGGCTTTTTTTCGAAGCACCAGTAACGCAGCAGTTTCTGC
>JAAZHD010000524.1 GCA_012510895.1 Clostridiales bacterium | reverse complement strand
AGTGTAATATTGAACTGAGCCATGGGTTCTTTCCTCCTCGGTTTTGTATTTGTTCACACCTATATTATAACCGAGGAAACGAGTCTGTGGCTCACTATCCTTTTACACAATTATACGGACTTAATCTACAAAACTGGATAAGATATAATGTAAAGATGATACTAGATAGAATATGAGGGTATAACGATATGACCAACTTAAAAATGAAGTATAATGTTTTATTTGATGATAGCTTAGAACAAACATATAAGGTGTTTTCCCCTTACAGAATTTGTCCTATTGGTGCCCATGTTGATCACCAGCATGGTCTTATAACAGGGTTTGCAATAGATAAAGGCGTGGAGCTTACGTATTCGATTACAGATGATGGCATTGTAGAAATGAAAAGTGCAAACTTTTCTGGAGAAGTTAGCTTTTCGATATTTGATGTACCTGGTCCATCCAATGGGGATTGGGGCAAATATCTTCGTGGTGCAGTCGCAGCACTTAAACAGAAGTATGAAATCACAAAGGGAATAAGAGGAGTTATTGAAGGTTCTCTTCCCATAGGAGGTTTATCTTCTTCAGCAGCTGTGATATTATGTTATATCATGGCCCTTTGTCATGCAAACAACATTGAGGTGGACAAGCAGGAGCTGATACATATCGCTTCCTATGCGGAACGAAAATATGTTGGGATAAATAATGGCATACTTGATCAAGCCTGTCAGGTATTGTGTAAGAAGGATCATCTTTTATACCTTGATACACGATCAGAGGAGTATGAATTAATCCCCAAGAACCCAGCAATGCCGGATTTTGAGTTAGCGGTCTTTTATTCAGGCTTATCAAGATCCCTGTCGAATACAGGTTACAATACAAGGACAGATGAGTGCAGGGCTGCTTCCTGGTATTTAAAAGCCATGGAAGGTATGGAAATAGGCCCGTTTTCTGAAACTAAGCTGCGGGATATTGAGCCGGATATATATGAGAAGTGGAAAACTTCATTGCCTGAGAGGTTCAGGAAACGAGCAGAGCATTTCTACGGGGAGTGCCAGAGGGTTGAAAAAGGGGTAGAGGCATGGAAAAAAGGAGATATTGAAGCCTTTGGCAGGCTTGTTTTTGAATCCGGCAGAAGCTCTATTGAGAATTATGAGACCGGGTCTGAGGAGCTTATTGCACTGCATAATATAATGAGCGATACAGAAGGTATTTATGGGGGGCGTTTCAGCGGCGCCGGCTTTAAAGGCTGCTGCATAGCCCTTATTGATCCTGCTAAGAAGGAAGAGATTAAGGAAAGAGTGACTAAGCTATATCTGGAGCAGTTTCCTCATTTAGAGGGTGCTTTTTCAGTTCATTTTTGCAATACAGATAACGGAGTGAGATATTTATGAAATGTTTAGTATTAGCTGCCGGGTACGCCACGAGGCTTTACCCTTTGACCAAAAATTTTCCCAAGCCCTTGCTTGAGGTTGGCGGCAAGGCTATTATAGACTGGCTGCTTGAGGACATAGACCAGATTGAAAGCATAGACAGCCATATAATTATATCAAACCACAGGTATTATAATCATTTTATAAATTGGAAAAACAACTGCAAATTAACTAAACCGGTGACTGTTCTTGACGATGGTTCCACGGATAATGAAAACCGTTTGGGTGCAGTAAAAGATATACAGTTCGCTATTGATAGCCTGAGCCTTGATGATGATCTTCTGGTAATCGCCGGAGATAATATTGTGGACTTTTCATTCAGAAGCTTTGTTCAGTTTGCTAAGGAGAAGGGTACTACATGTATTATGACTTACAAGGAATTAAGCGAGGAAGCTCTGAAAAGATGCGGGATAATCACTCCTGACAATGATTTCAAAGTTTTAAGCATGGTAGAAAAACCTCAAGAACCTCCTACAAACTGGGCAGTGCCCCCGTTTTACATATATGCACGTAGTGATGTGCCTTATGTAAGCAAAGGCATAGCTGAAGGCTGTAATACGGATGCTCCCGGAAGCTTTATTAGCTGGCTCTGCGAACGTAGGCCTGTTTATGCAATGCCTATGCCCGGGAAGCGTTATGATATAGGTACTTTAGAGAGTTATGAGCGGGTGAAGAGGATATTTGAGTAGCTTTAAATTTCAGGTTGAGGGGGTTTTGGCATGTACGATGTGGACCTTGAAGCGTTCTGGAAAGACGATGAACTGGCGCATAAGGATAATTGTTTCAGCACTGAATCACCTCAAGTTGCTCTTGGAATCCGTATGCATGATGAATGTGTATTTGCTGAGCTGGGAGAAGAAGGGAATCCCTGGGGTTATATACCAAGGGAAAGACGCATTGAATTAAACAAGCGGTATAATGATAAGGCGGAAAAGATAGTAGGACGCAGACTGCTGCGGGAAACCTTTCCCGAGCCGGATGAGCAGTTTCCGGCCATTCGCAGGATTGGCGAGATATTTGGAGGTAAATATGTATTTAACGGATATGCTGAGTGGCTTGTAGGTTCCTGCAGTACTCCACAGGAACTGGAAAAGCTTTTGGACCGGGTTGAAAAAATGGATCTGCGTTCATTTATACTTCCTGATAACTGGGAGAGCGAGAAAAAAAGGATATATGAGAAATACGGTAAAAAGCCTCCCTTGTGGAGAAGCGTGAGAGGACCTGTTACTCTGGCTGCGTCAGTATACGGCGCGGAGAATTTGATATTCCTGATAATAGATGAGCCTGACCTGGCACTGCGGTTCAGCCGGGTTATATCCGATGTTATATTTGCGTATGGAACTATAATGGATGAAGAGGCGGGATATGAACCGGGAGAAGCCCCGCCGGGATTCAGCTTTTCTGATGACAACTGTTGTTTGCTGACTCCCGAGATGTATGAATTTTTTGGCTATCCAATTTTGAAGAGAATTTTCGATTATTGGTCGCCCAATCCCGGAGATCATCGATACCAGCACTCCGATTCGGATATGAAACACTTACTGCCTGTCCTGGCCAGGCTTAATCTGACTGGATGTAATTTTGGACCTACAGTTCTAGTCGAAGATATCAGGAAGTATATGCCAAATACCAGGATTGACGGCTGTCTTGCTCCCTTTACATTTATGAGTAATGATGAAGAGGCTATAATAGCCGAAGTCAGAAGGGATTGCGAAATGGCCAGGGAAACCAGGGGATTGAACCTGTCTACTGCTGGTTCCATTAACAACGGGACACTGCTTACAAGCATGAGGGCGGTAATGTATGCAATCCAAAGATACGGAAGGTATTGAAAAACTGTTAAGGAGGTTTGTCATGGATAATAAGAGCTGGTTCAAATCTGCAAAGTTCGGCATGATGATCCACTGGGGGCTGTATTCTCTTCTGGCAGGCGAATGGGAGGGCAAACGAATGCCTTTAATAGGCGAGTGGATTCAGTCCTATTTTCGAATTCCGAACAAACAGTACCACAGACTGGCAGAAGTATTCAATCCGATATTATACAATCCTGAAGAATGGGTGCATCTGGCCAAAGCTGCAGGAATGCAGTACATGGTAGTAACAAGCAAACATCACGACGGTTTTGCTTTGTACCGCTCCAAGGTGGACAGCTTTAACATCTACGATTCCACGCCTTTTAAAAGAGATGTAATTTCAGAGCTTGCAGAAGCCTGCTACAAACATGGACTGAAACTGGGATTGTATTATTCGCAGGACTTAGACTGGAGTGATCCAAACGGCGGCGGTTACAGGGATGGCCACACCAACGGCGGTGTAATGAGCTGGACCAATGACTGGGATTTTCCGGATAATGATAAAAAGGATTATTCCATTTGCTTCGAAAACAAGATTAAACCTCAGGTACAGGAGCTGTTAACCAACTTCAAGGATTTGTGCCTCATCTGGTTTGACACACCCAAAACGATCAGCCCTGAGCAAAGCCAGGAGTTGTATGATATGGTAAAACATTATCAGCCTAATTGTCTCGTCAACTCACGGATCGGCAATGGAATGGGTGATTATAAATCCCTAGGAGACAATGAAATCCCGGATAGATTCATGTCGGAAGGCTTGTTTGAATCCCCGGCTACTCTTAACGACACATGGGGATATAAAAGTTT
>JAAZHD010000523.1 GCA_012510895.1 Clostridiales bacterium | reverse complement strand
GGTAGGCGTCATAGTAGGTGAATTTCTGGTCTCCAAAGCAGGGCTTGGCTATCTGGCAGTTTACGGCGGGCAGGTCTTCCAACTGGATCTTGTCATGACCAGTGTGGTTATTCTTATGGTTGCCGCTGCCTTAATGTATCAGGGGGTTGCCTGGCTGGAAAAGCGCTACATGAAGGGACGGCGAAGTGAATAGTTTAACCAGGAATGGTTTGTGTTGTATAAGATGGTAAGGTTGCCGTCTTCAAAGTCTCTGTTCTTATAGATCTGTAATAGCTTATCAAATATCTCCGAACCTATGTCAAGAGGAATGGCATATATAAGATACTCTTCCCATTTGTCCAATGGAATATGTGCAGCATGAGAGGTGCCTTGATCCAGCTTCTTCTTCAGTTCCTCTCCAAACATCTTCCATTGGGCTTTTTGTTTTAATACTGCTTCACTGGGTTTCTTCAAAACTATTACATATATTGTCAAAGCAAATGCAAATATTCCGACCAGAAGCGCTGCAAAGTGATTTCCCAGAATCCATCCGCTCAGCACTGCAGCAATAAGGCTGACTAAAACTGCACCAATCCCCCATGCTTTCAATGTGGTAATTTTCTCCCAGGCATCATACTTTCCGGTTCTTCCAAAGATTAAGGATTCCCAGGTAGATATCCTGGAACGATATTTCTTCTTGAAAGAAGCAAGAAGCTCATCAAGTATAGCCAGGGACAAAGTATTCTTGTTACCAAGGTCTACTATAAGCCAATACAATATATATTCCTCATGAGCCTTAAGTTTCCCGGTTTGCATGTCTTCTCTAAGCCGCAGAATTCCTTCTCTGCTTTCCATACCCTGGAGTTCCAGGAACCGCTCCTGAATCAACTTTAAAACCGTGGCTAACAGCTCACTGACACCAGGTTTCCCCTTCATAAGAACCCCTACCTCAGCCGGTGAAAGAGAAGGATCCGGTAAATCATTTCCGTCATATTCCATATATAAAAGCATTTGTTTCTTTGATGTTCTGGTTTTTATATATAACAACAAAGCAGTGCCTATGCAAAGTAAAATGGATATGGCAGCAATTCCCCAACTGCCATAAAACTGCAATTCTTTTTCTTTCCTTATTCTTTCAGATTCATCTTCCCAAAGGGACATATCGTATAAAACTTCTTCTGCTACCTCATTATCAATAATTTTTCTTCCCTCGGGGAACAAGGCATTGGGCAGTAATAGAACAGAATCCAGATAGCTTTCCTTGGGGATATCCTGGGCTGATATACGGAATACACCATCTTCTTCCAATAATTCTTTGGCTGCATGAACTGTTCCTTTTGCATATCCATTCCATTCCTCCACAGATTCAGCGCCAGGCATTGAAATATCTATATTAATGTTATCGACTTTTATGCCTTGTTCAGGCTCAATAAATCTCCAGTAAAAAACTGCTGTGTCCCTATACAGAAAAACTGTATCCAACATCTTATATCTGTATACAAACTGCACTTCATCATGCTTACTGCCTTGTATAGGTATGACAATATGATATACCTCTTCATCCTCATCTGCAGGCGTCATATAATATGCATCATCATATGCATCCAGGTAATCATCCACAGATACAAGCGGTTTCCATTCATAATCTGCTTCAGTATTATTCACGCTATTGGAGGGATCTCTTTCCTCTCTACGTAAAACTTCTATATCCTCAATTTGAGAACTGTATCCCATAGGTATAGGCTTGACAATAGCAATTGGCTCATCGATGTCCTGCTGAAGCCTGTATGTAATACTTTCTTCAAATATAGCTGCACCGTCCGGTGACAATATAACATTGGAATTATAATTTGATATATAGTACGGCTGATTATCTTCTGCATTGACCAATGTCGGGTATAAAGCTTCTCCTGAAACTATAAAAAAAGCTGCAATAAGCAAAACAATAATCAAATTGAAAAATGTATTCTTTGATGACATGGTACCCCTCCCTTGTCCTATTGTAACACGATTGTTTATTCCCCACCATATAAATCTGAGCGGTTTCTATATATAAATTTCTAAGTTATAATAATGGTAAATTGTTCTCACATATGATGGCAGAACAAATGTATGAATATAACAGTTAAGACAAACAGGCAGGTACTAATTTTCTATATTATATGGTATAAATAAACTATGAGGATTGAATGCAGATTGCAGAAGCCGTTTTACAGTATCCGAAACGCAGAGGTGTAACATGAAATCCAATTCTTTATATAAGAAAAAAACTTTACTGTTAATAACAGCTATTCTGATCATAGGGATCATTATAGTCAGCGCTATATTCCTTTGGTTCCATTATATTCCGTCCAGGGAAAAAATAGCTGCAGCCCAAGAGTTTCTTTTATCAGCTTCACAGGGAGGCAATTATAATACATATCTGATACCGCAATTATACAATCACAGCTTTCCCTTGTTGCTTCAGGAGTTAAGAATAAATCAGTTTGAGGTAAGTAAGATAGAATCCCTGGATAAAGATAAATGCAGGGTGTATGTATCTGCTGATTTTCCAGCCGGTCGTATTCCTTTTTATCTGTATATGTCCTGCGTTGATAAAGAATGGCTGATTACCGGGCTGCCGGACTCCAGATTCCATTTATATGGTATTCCTGTCTCCAAAATAAAAG
>JAAZHD010000522.1 GCA_012510895.1 Clostridiales bacterium | reverse complement strand
TGGGAACAGCCCAGCATACCTTAAATGTTCCTGTGGTGAAAGGTACATCCGGCATTTTGGCTTTTACAAAAACGGAAGCGTTTCTAAGGAGATCATCCAATTGCATTCGGTGTGGTAGATGCAGCTCAGTATGTCCGATACGTCTTATTCCTTTTAAAATAAGTACACATTCACTGAAGGGGAATATGGATGAAGCAGAAAAATTACATGTGTTGGACTGTATAGAATGTGGCAGTTGCTCCTATATATGCCCGGCATCAAGACCTTTACTTCAATCTATTAAGGTGGCAAAAAAAGAAATAATTGAAGCAAGAAAAGAAAAAGCGCAATCCTTACAGTGATGACAGAAATAGATAAAATAGAGACATAAAAGGCATTTTGGAGGGTTTGGAATGAATTTGCTTACTGTTTCATCATCTCCCCATATTCAGACTAAAGAGACAACTTCTCGGATCATGTTAGATGTTGTTATAGCTTTAATTCCTGCAGGAATTGCATCTGTCTGGTTTTTTGGGGTAAGAACACTTTGGATTATATTACTTAGTGTAGCAAGTGCTGTTTTGACAGAATTTTTAATCCAGAAAATTATGAATAAACCTGTAACAATAAATGATGTAAGTGCAGTAGTAACAGGGATGCTGTTGGCATATAATCTTCCACCTACTGCTCCATGGTGGTTGGCGATTATAGGTTCAGTTATAGCCATTGCTTTGGTAAAACAAGTTTTCGGTGGCCTCGGTCATAATTTCATGAATCCTGCATTGGCAGCTCGAGCAATACTATTAGCTTGTTGGCCGGCACGCATGACCAACTGGATAAATCCAGACGGTGTAAGCTCAGCAACGCCTTTGATTGTATCTAAAATAGCTGATTCCACCAGCAGCGCTACCAGCAGCGCTACACAAGCAGCTGCAGAGCTTCCTTCCTTATGGGACGTTTTTATCGGAAATATAGGAGGCTGTATAGGTGAAGTATCTAAATTAGCTCTTTTAATTGGTGCGGCTTATCTACTTCTGAGAGGAGTAATTAATTGGAGGATTCCGATAACCTATATTCTAACTACATTTATTTTCATGTTTTTGTTTAATGATATTAGTATTTATGATGCTTTTTATCAAATATTTATAGGAGGTCTTATTTTAGGAGCCTTCTTTATGGCTACAGATTATTCCTCATCTCCCAGCACACCTTTAGGTCAGGTTATTATGGGTATAGGATGTGGTATACTGACTGCTGTTATTCGCAGTTACGGAGGATATCCGGAAGGAGTAACGTATTCTATTTTACTTATGAACGTAGCTGCTCCTTTAATTGAAAAATACACCATGCCAAAAATATTTGGGGAGGTGGATAAGTATGCCTAATACCTTAAAAATGGGATTCAAGCTGTTATTGATTACGGTAATAGCTACTTTTGCTTTAGCATTAACGCAGATGATAACTGAAGAACCAATTAAAGTACGGGCAGAAAAAGCCAGTAACGAAGCTAGAACTGCTGTGTTGAGTGGCGCGGATGAATTTATTGAGTTGGAAGTTGATGAAGAGGCATATCCAAATGTAATTAGAGCTTTTAAAGGTTTAGCAGATGGGAATTTGGAAGGTTATGTTTTCCAGGTGTCAAATAGAGGATACGGAGGAAATTTGGAGGTATTAGTAGGATTTAATAATGAAGGAACATTGAGCGGGCTGCGAGTTATAAGTCACAAGGAAACTCCAGGGCTTGGTGCAAAAGTGCAAGACAGTCATTATTGCGAGCAATACAAAGGATTGCCGGTGGACGAAGAAATAAGCAGTAATGAAATCAATGTTATAAGCGGAGCCACTGTCTCTTCAAACGCTGTTACCAGTGCCGTTAATCATGCAATAGATTTTTATCAAGCAGAACTAAAGGGAGGAAGCGATTCATGAAGGTAAAAAACATATTGATAAATGGGATATTTAAAGAAAATCCTATTTTCAGACTGGTATTGGGAATGTGTCCTACCCTGGCAGTAACTACAGCTGCTGTTAATGGTCTTGCTATGGGTATGGCTGTAATATTTGTACTGTCGGCATCTAATCTTGTCATTTCTTTATTACGTAACTTTATACCAGATAAAATAAGAATTCCCGCCTTTGTTGTTATTATTGCTTCCTTCGTAACTATAGCGGGTATGCTGATGGAAGCTTTTGTACCAGCTTTATATGATGCATTGGGTTTATTCATTCCTTTAATAGTTGTAAACTGTATTATTTTAGGTCGTGCAGAAGCCTTTGCCTCTAAAAATAAACCATTTGATTCCTTATTTGATGGAATTGGTATGGGGATAGGGTTTACATTAGCTCTGACGATACTAGGAATCATTAGGGAGATTATAGGTGCAGGAACTATATTTGGATACCCTATTATGGGACAAAGCTTTGAGCCTGCTATTATCATGATTATGCCGCCAGGTGCTTTTATAACCCTGGGATTAATATTAGCCTTGGTTAACAAACTGGATAGTGGAAAGTTTAAGCACGGGGAAGAGACATAAATAGGAGGTTGTAATATGGAGTACTTTGGTAAGATATTTATTATTTTATTGAGCTCGATTTTAGTAAATAATTTTATTATGTCCCGTTTCCTTGGAATATGTCCTTTTCTCGGTGTTTCCAAACGGGTCTCTACAGCTATAGGAATGGGCGCAGCTGTAACCTTTGTTATGGCTCTGGCATCAGTTATTACTTATCTCGCATACTATTTCATCCTGGAACCACTGGAAATGCAATATATGCAAACCTTGGCTTTTATATTGATCATTGCTACTTTGGTACAATTTGTTGAAATGGTCATTCAAAAGATTAGCCCGTCTCTATACCAGGCATTAGGAGTATATCTTCCGTTGATAACCACGAATTGCGCTGTACTGGGCGTTGCTATCCTCAATATAGAAGAAGGATATGATCTTTTTCAGACTTTGGTAAACGGAATTGGCGGAGCTTTGGGATTTACTTTAGCCATAGTTTTGTTTGCAGGTATACGCGAGAGGTTAGAATTATCAGATATTCCTGAACCTTTTAAGGGCTTTCCAATTGCTATGATCACAGCGGGATTAATGTCTGTTGCTTTTTTAGGTTTTCAGGGATTAATAAAATAAGGGGAGATTTAAATGTGGGAACAACTATTATTTCCTGTCTTAAGTCTTGGCGGGCTTAGTTTCATATTTGGAGCTGGACTTTCACTCGCCTCAAGGAAATTTGTAGTAGAAACAGATCCACGAATAGAAGAGGTAAAGGATGCATTGCCGGGAGTTAATTGTGGAGCTTGTGGTTATCCAGGCTGCGATGGACTTGCCACTGCTATTGTAGCTGGAAAAGCCCCTGTAGATGCATGTCCCGTAGGCGGTACTGCTGTGGCAAAAAATGTAAGTGCCATTATGGGGATTTATATAGAAACAACAGAGAAAAAAATAGCACAGGTTATATGCAGAGGAGATTGTGAAAAGGCAATTGATAAGTATCAATATGAAGGAATAGCTGATTGTGTGGCTGCCTCCATGCTGGCAGATGGCAATAAAGGATGCAGTTATGGATGTTTGGGATTGGGGACCTGTGTACGAGTGTGTCCTTTTGATGCAATTCATATCACTAAGAAAGGAATTGCTGAAGTGGACAGAGAAAAATGTACAGCTTGTGGTTTATGCGTGAAGGCTTGTCCTAAAAACATAATTGAGCTTATTCCTATGTCCAGCCAAGTACTAGTTGCTTGTAATTCAAAAGATACGGGAAGGATTGTTAGGAATAATTGTCAGGTAGGTTGTATCGGGTGCCGTATTTGTGTTAAAACCTGTCCTGTAGATGCATTTATTTTTGAAAACAACCTGGCTAGAATTGATTATAATAAATGTACAAATTGTGAAGAATGTGTCAAAAAATGCCCAACAAATGCAATTATTTCAAAATAATTATATGCATGTAAAGTATTTAGTATAAAATAGATCATTTTAATACAATGATGTGACGGGCAAAAGCCCTAAAAAAGGTTAGTGCTATTGTTGTATTTGCACCTTGAAAATTTCATAATCGGCTAACCTAAGCGCATTGTTCTGTATCCTTTCAGACTGGAATCCATCCTCCGT
>JAAZHD010000521.1 GCA_012510895.1 Clostridiales bacterium | reverse complement strand
GAGGCAATCACCATGGCAAAGGAAGCCGTAAAAGAAGTTGAAAAAAACCCTGCTGCAAAAGCAGTCAAACCCGATATTAAAAAAGATGATACCAAAACTAATGTCAGTCAGATGATTGACAAGCTGGTTGAAAATGCCCAGCAGGCCCTGGCTGAATATATGAAATTAACCCAGGAACAGGTGGACAAGATAGTCCATGAGATGACCCTGGCCGGGCTGAATGAGCATATGTATCTGGCAAAGCTTGCGGTTGAGGAAACAAAAAGAGGATTGTTTGAAGACAAGGTAATTAAGAACATTTTTGCTACCGAATACATTTATCACAGCATTAAGGACCAAAAGACCGTAGGCATAATTGAAAAAAATGATCTGGAAGGCTATGTGGAAGTGGCAGAACCGGTAGGGGTAGTTGCCGGCATAACGCCTGTTACCAATCCTACCTCCACGACCATGTTCAAGTCCATTATTTGCACCAAGGCCAGAAATCCCATTATATTTGCCTTCCATCCTTCCGCACAAAAATGTTCAGCAGAAGCTGCCCGGATTCTTAAGGAAGCAGCAATTAGAAACGGGGCACCGGAACACTGCATTCAATGGATTGAAGTTCCTTCCATGGAAGCAACCCATGCATTAATGAACCATCCCGGCGTATCCCTTATATTGGCAACCGGCGGGGCAGGCCTGGTCAAAGCGGCATACAGCTGCGGAAAGCCGGCACTGGGCGTAGGTCCGGGCAACGTTCCCTGCTATATTAACAAAAAAGTAAATATCGGGCGGGCATGCACCGACTTAATGATATCCAAAACTTTCGACAATGGGATGATTTGTGCTTCTGAACAGGCTGTTATCGTAGATGAAGCCATTCATAAGGAATTCGAAGCCTATATGAAAGCCCATAATTGCTATTTCCTCAACGAAGAAGAAACAGAACTGGTCAACAAATATGTAATGAATCTGGAAAAAATGGCAGTAAATCCGGAAGTAGTGGGCCAGCCTGCAGAAAAAATTGCAAAGAATGCAGGCATCACCGTACCCCCGCAGACTAAAATACTGCTGGCAAGACTGCCTGAACCTTCCCTGAAATATCCTCTTTCCCTGGAGAAGCTTTTGCCCGTTCTGGCATACTTTGTATGCAAAGATGAAGAGGAAGGATTTGCTTATGCCAAAGCAATGCTTGAATTAGGCGGTCTGGGTCATTCAGCTGTAATTCATTCGGATGACGAGGAACTCTGTGTCAGGTTCGGAGAAGAGATGAAAGTAGGAAGGGTTATCGTCAATTCCCCGTCTTCACAAGGGGCTATCGGAGACATCTACAACACTTATACTCCTTCCCTTACCCTGGGTTGCGGATCCTTCGGAAGGAATTCCACTACATCTAACGTTTCCACCGTTAATTTGATTAATAAAAAGCGGATTGCCAAGAGGAGGGTCAACATGCAGTGGTTCAAAATACCTCCAAAGATCTACTTCGAAAGGGGTTCTATACAATACCTGGAAGTTATGCCCAATATCAGCCGGGCCTTCATCGTAACTGACCCCAATATGATGAAGCTGGGCTATGTCGACAAAGCTTTGTATTACCTTAACAAACGCAAAACCCACTGCCATGTTGAGATCTATTATGAGGTTGAACCTGATCCGTCAGTGGAAACCATCCAAAGAGGAGTAGCCGCCATGAATGCCTTTGAGCCGGATGTTATTATTGCCCTGGGCGGCGGATCAGCCATAGATGCTGCTAAAGGAATGTGGCTCTTCTATGAAAACCCCGATACCAGCTTTGACGGATTACGGCTGAAATTCCTTGATATCAGAAAACGGGCTTTCCACTTCCCCAATCTGGGCAAAAAGGCGCAGATGGTTGCAATCCCAACCACCTCAGGAACCGGTTCGGAAGTAACGTCCTTCTCAGTTATCACAGACAAGAAAAACGGAAACATTAAATATCCCCTGGCTGATTACGAGCTGACTCCGGATGTAGCCATTATTGACCCGCAGTTTGTTTCCACCATGCCCAAATCCATTGTTGCAGACACGGGAATGGATGTATTGACCCACGCTATCGAAGCGTATGTGTCAGTTATGGCATCGGACTATACCAACGGTCTTGCCATCAAGGCCATTGAACTGATATTCAAATATCTGCCGAGAAGCTATGATGATCCGGAAGACACCGTTGCAAGGGAAAAGGTACACAATGCTTCCTGCATAGCAGGCATGGCCTTCTCAAACGCCTTCCTGGGAATCAACCACTCACTGGCCCACAAACTGGGCGGCGAGTTCCATATACCCCACGGCCGGGCCAATGCATACCTGCTGCCCCATGTGATTGCCTATAATGCGCAAAAACCTGTGAAATTTACCATATTCCCCAAATATGGCGAATATGTTGCTGATTACAGGTATGCACAGATTTCAAGACAATTGAACCTGGGAGGCAGCACCCAGGAGGAACAGGTAGCCAGCCTGATAGAAGCCGTACGCAAACTGATGACCCATCTGAATATACCCTTAAGCATAAAGGAAAGCGGTGAAATAGATGAGGCTGCTTATCTGGCCGCCATACCTAAAATGGCTGAAAAAGCTTTTGAAGACCAGTGCACCACTGCCAACCCCCGCTATCCCTTAATCAGTGAACTGGAAGAACTGTACAGAAAGGCATATTACGGAGAATAGAATTTAAATCAAGAGAAGCACTTATCCGTTTATTTCGGATTAAGTGCTTCTTTTTTTGCATTAAGCAAATCTTTTTTGCAGGGCTTTATGCTGCTTGCTAAGTTGCTGCCAGAGAACTTTCCCTGGTCACTTTGTTTTTTCCGGTTTTCTTGGAATGATAAAGGGCTCTGTCTGCAGCGCTGATAAGGGCGTTAGGCCCCGTACTTCCATCCGGAACCCTTGCGGCTACACCGGAACTGACAGTCACCACTGAACCCAGTTTCTCATGCTTTATGCCCAGTCTTATGACTTCTGCCCGTATTCTTTCAGCAACCGTGGCCGCACCTTCTTCAGGGGTGTTCGGCAGCAGTACTGCAAATTCCTCTCCCCCGAAACGTGCAACAAAATCTCCGGGCCTTTTAACATTTTCCATTATGACATGGGCTACCATTTTTAAGCATTGATCGCCTTCCAAATGTCCGTATGTATCATTGAAAAGCTTAAAATCGTCAATATCTACCATAATCATGGATAATTCCTGCTTTTCCCTTCTGCTGTATTTCCAGACCCAATTCAAATATGCATCAAAGTTTCTTCTGTTGGAAATCCCGGTCAGTCCGTCCAGATTTGATATTCTTTCCAGTTCAATATTGGCTTCCCGCAGCTTCTCGTTTGTCTCATGAAGTTCTATGGTTTTTTTCAGGGTGTCCATCTCAAGCTTCCTGCTTAATTTGCGAAATCTGTTAATCCAATACAGGCATATCAATATAATAAGCAAAAGAGCCGTAATGGCTGCATAAAGGATAGTAAAACGCAAACTTTCTTCCGTCAAATACACAACATTCTTTCCCTGCCACTTTCTTAGAATTTCAGCCATAGTTCCGTCTTCTTTCATTTCCCTCAGGCCCTTGTTAATAAGGGCAAGCAGTTCTTTGTTTCCTTTTTTCACAGCTATTCGTGAGTAATGTGTTTCTATAGGTTCGTCCACAACCTTTATACCCTTTACTCTGTTACGGGCTAATTCATATTCACCAACCCATCTGTCTACAACTATTGCATCCAGTTTATCGGCAAGAACCATCTGAAAGGCAGTTATCCAGTCGGATATTATTTCAATGCTTATCCCCCCGTAATTTTGCAGCATCAGTTTTGGGTATCCGGCGCCCTCCACCCCGACCTTCCTGCCCTTCAGATCCTTCACGTTTTCAATGCTGCTGCCGCTTTTTACAAATATGGCAAACTCCGATTTCAATAATTCATCTGAAAAATCGTACATTTCCAGCCGTGCAGGATTGGGGTTTATCTGAAGCAAAGCATCGGCCTCGTCTGATAAGACCATATTCTGAGCCAGATCCCAGTCGATGGCGTCAACCTCAGCTCGATAACCTGTCTTTTCTCCTATTGCTTTGGCAATATCAACAGCCATGCCCTTGACTGTGTCTTTTACCTTAGAAGCAATTGGTGCGAGTTTTTCATTTCCTAAGAAATAAATAGTGCCTGCATAATCACTTATATCTTTAGAAAAGAGAAATGAGAGAAACAGATATAACAGGCTTAAAATAATAAACAGTATGAAGGCAGTAAGAAACTTGTTTTTTTAAAACATATTCATTTTAGCCAAGTTCAACACACACCAATCCGGAATAG
>JAAZHD010000520.1 GCA_012510895.1 Clostridiales bacterium | reverse complement strand
GGTTTGGTTAGTACAGCAGCAGCAAAGGGCAGACCTGCAAATTCTGGCTTTTTGGAATCCAGCATAATAAATCCCAGATCCAGAAGCAGCACCAGGAAAGAATCCACCTGACCCCAGACTGAAGAATTAATAAGTACGGCCGGATTGAAAATATAAAGAGATGCTGCAAGCAGCGGCCATTTTCCGGGCAATCTGTCTTTGGCAAGATAATAAAGCATGAAGGCTGTTCCAAGATCCGCAAGGATGGACGGGAGTTTTAACAAAAGTAAATTTAAAGGCCCGTCTCCCAATCCCAAAAAACCGGAGATTTTTCCGATGATAAACAGAATATAAATATAAAAAGGCGGATAATCAATAAAAAAGTCTCCCTGATAAATATGAAAGAGATCTTCAGCCGCCCTTTCCGACCAATAGCGGAATAATCCTACATCCGAGGAAAAACCCTCTATGGACATTGCCAGAACCACCCGGACAATGAACCCAAAGGCCAATAAGCACCATATTGTATGCGGTTTTGCTTTCCCGCCTGTACCATGTTTGCTCTTTTCCAAAAAATAAAAACCAATTAGTGCTGATATAAAAATAAGAGTGGATATTATGGCAAAGATTTTCATCAGATACCCTTCCTTTTTCACAAAAATAACGGTATTTTCAGCAATGATTCTGTATTAATCCCTAAAAACAATTAATTTGCTTCCTAAAAAGTTAACCGTCAGGGAACAGGCAATTGCCCCCAGCTTAGCCGGGTACACGGATAATCCTGCTCCGGAGCTTAAGAAGCTCAGAACTAATGTTGATATCCCCAGATATATTAAATTAACCAGCACAAATTTAGCAAATTCCATGGGATGACTTCTGCCTTTCTTGTGAAATGTCCATGTACGGTTCCAGAAATAGCTGTTAATTACCCCGCAGGAATATGAAATGACATGGCTTACCTCCGGCAATAAATCAGTTGCTTTGCTCAGCAAAGCAAATATGCCAAAATCCAAAGCCGTATTAAAAAATCCTATTAACCCGAACTTAACTAATTGTATTTCTGTCTTCTTTTTCATCATCATTATTAAACCCAATGGTTTCCTTTACTATATAAAGCGGGCGGCCTTTTACCTCTTCATATATCCTGCCGATATACTCACCGATAATCCCTAAAATGAGCAGCGTTATGCCGTTGAATACCAGTATAACGGCTATGGTGGATGCCCAGCCCGACTGAGTGGTGTCAGTAAACAGCCTCTGATAAATTACAAGCAAAAGGTAGAGAAACCCGGCAACAGACATAAAAAAGCCAAGATAAGTGGCCAGTTTAAGAGGCTTATATGTAAAGGAGAAAATACCGTCTGCAGCAAACTTCAGCATTTTTTTAAGCGGATACTTTGTCTCCCCGGCAAAGCGCTCATCCCGTACATATTCCACTGCGGTCTGATTAAAGCCCACCCAGTTCACCATTCCACGCAAAAACCTGTTTCTCTCAGGCATTTTTTTTATGGCTTCGCTTACCTTTCGATTCATCAGCCTGAAGTCACCGGTGTCCTTAGGAATACTTTCATTGGACAGGATATCCAGCACCCTGTAGTAAAGATATGCAGTGGCTTTTTTGAAGACGGTCTCTCCCTGCCTTTTTATGCGCTTACCATAAACTACATCATAGCCTTCCCGCCATTTTTCCATCATCATGGGGATAACTTCCGGAGGGTCCTGTAAATCGGCATCAATTATGACTATGGCTTGTCCGTTCGCATAATCCAGGCCGGCTGTAACAGCTGTTTGGTGTCCAAAATTCCTGGAAAAATCGATTAAACGGATATTCCCGTCCGACAGGGCCAGTTCCTTTATAATGGATGCAGAGCGATCCCTGCTGCCGTCATTTACGAATATAAGCTCATAACTTTCACCGGTCTGATCCATCACTTTTTTTAATCGATGATATGTTTCCTCTATCACTTCTTCTTCATTAT
>JAAZHD010000519.1 GCA_012510895.1 Clostridiales bacterium | reverse complement strand
GATAGCGTCAAGATACTATGGGTTTTATAGAAAAAGTATCCCCTGTTTATATATGAACTCAAAAACCCCTTATTGATTTTAGGAATTGGGAAGCCCAAGTCCTTTTACCTATATTCAGAACAGTGATGTTTCCAATAGCCTCGTTCGAAGCTTTCAGCCTGCGCCTTTTAATAATCTCTTGATCAATTTTTATTTCCTTTTCTTCTCTCGCTGCTGCCTTCTTTTTCTTCATAAACAGCTCATATATGTCCCCACCGTTTGCTGCAAAGGCTCTCAGCCTGGACATCTGATCCACGCCTGTTCGGCACCATCCCAGAGGCCTTGAGCTCAGCCTGGACGATAAGATATGGCTGACATGACCTTCTGCACTGCAACCGGCATAATCTGCCTCATACTGCCGCCGTATCCCTTTCCAGTTGCCCATAATATATCTTCTTGCTTGCTTAACAGCTTCCTTCTTTGTCTCTGACTCGGTAGCACTTATGATTGTATCCAGAAGATCTTTTACACTCTTTTTATCATCTGCTTTTATATAATGCCACATAATTGATTTAGCGTGGCACATATGCGCTGTAGCCTGTGTCACATACTTTGTCAGGTGATAACGGTCCAGTACATAGGTACTTCCTTTTATCCAGTTTAATCCGTTCTTTATCCAGGGTGCACCATCCCCTGACAGGTATATTTTTTCTATCCTGTCCATATCATAAACTCTGTCCATGTAATCCGATACTTCTACCCATAGCTCATCACTGTCGGCATAAACACCGCTGAAATACCTGGGGTTTATCAGTTCCCACCGGCCTTTGCCGATCTCCTTTTTACCCTCATGCACATAGACCAGCTTTGGCTCCACTATCCCTCCCTCCTGAAGTGACACATGTTCTTCATCAGCCTCTATGTAGAGCACCTTTGCTGACTTCTTATCATCTTTAATTCCTGCCGCAGCATTATCTACACTGCCAAGTTCCCGGATGCTGTTCATTACTGTCTGTGACGTTAGTTCTACCGCCTCAGATGCCTGCTTTGAGCTCCTGTCATAGGACATATATATGGCATCCTTTATCAGCTTTGCCTTTAGTGACGCATCCATCTTATCATGGGCTTTTATGCCTACCGCTTCATCTGATAGATAGCTGTATTCCCCTGTCTTTTTGCTCTTATAGTAGGTCCTTTCATACCTGACTTCACCAAATATTGTTAAGAGCCCCTTCGCTGCTGCTCTCTCTTTTATTTGCCAATCCCTTTTTCGTTCCTTACTGTTTTTGTATATCTCGTTTACTGTCTCTAATGCCTCTGCTACTAATTTTGCCCCAACCTCATCCAGGGTCTTCTTTGTCGCAAGTATGAATACAGATATATCCCTGCTTTCCTTTACCAGCTTCTCCAATTCCTCATTAAAACTACTAGTGATTTTACTTATGATTTCATGTATAATAGGTTCCATAAAGAGTATCTTCCTTTCTGTGTTGTGTTTTTTGTCAAATTACATGATATCACAGAGGAGGTACTCTTTTCTTCTGTTTTTAGTTTTTTACCCAAAGTAATTTTACACTAAGTCCCATATTTTATAATATTGTAAAATTCGCTTTATATATACATACATTTCCATATCTTAGAATGGTATTCGGTCATGAGTGCCATCTTAACCATTTAACTGGATTTAGCGATGTCAATTTTTAATTTGTTATAGTATAATAAATTATATAAACAAATACATATATAGCTGAATAAATATACCGATTTTCCATTTTTAAGAACGAATTGTCAAGTATGTCTTATAAAAGCAGATAGGAGAGATGAAAATATGTGTAATATAGCCGGTTATATTGGAAAAAGAAATGCAGCACCAATTTTAATTGAAATGATGAAAAAACAGGAAGGATACGGCGGCGGATATTATACCGGAATGTCAACACAGTATGAAGGAAAACTCTATACCGCCAAGGTTATAGGTGACACGGAGAACTTCCTGAATGAGACAGACGGAATTAATTTTCCCGGCACTACGGGTTTTATGCACAGCCGCTCAAACTCCGGCGGTGATGTTGAATGGGGACATCCTTTCTTGTCAGCTGAAAAAAACATTTCTTATATAGCAAATGGTTCTGCGGGCATTTTCCTTACAGACCATATGAAATCTTTAAGAAGCAAAACAGCAACTGAACTTGAAGAAAAAGGCTATGTTTTCGCATCAAAAACAAAGGGAGAAATTGGCAACTATCCGGTTTTGCCAGATAACACCTGCATACACATGAGCGATCTGATGTGCCAATACATTACATATTTTATAGATACAGGAATGGAAACCGACCAGGCAATGAGCAAATCCTTCTCTATGCTGCCTTCTGAGGTTGTGGGACTAATATTAAGAAATGATGTAACAGGAAGGATTTTTGTTTCGCGTGTAAATCAGCCTATGATGATAGGCATAACCGACGACGGAGATACATATCTGGCTACAACTGCACTAGCTTTTCCCGATGACGTTAAGTTTAGAATTATAGACCTTTTGCCCCACAGTACCACCTGTGAGGTGTATCAGGGTGGATACAGAGTATCCGCATATCCCATTCTTATTGATAATGTTGCTGATATAACCCCCTATATATGGCACCATGCATATAGGAGACTTGAGGAAATATTAAAGGACAAAAAAAATGAGCCCCTTGGAATCGGAGACGCTATAAAAGCATGTGCTGATCTATGGACTGAAGGCAAAATCCGTCAGGGAGCACCCCTGGCGTATGAAATAATACGCTCATTTAAAAATGAAGGCCGCTTAGGTATTGCACATATTCCTGTTAAAGGGGCGTATGAGGGATATGAAACCAAAAACTTCAGAATATACTTGAAGCAATAAGGACAATAATTCTATCTGAAAGGTTTCCAGTCAAAATTATCTACCACAGCTTTTACGTTTTTTAAAACCGGTTGGACCTTTGTTGACAGCTCATCATGGCGGTATACACACAGGTACATCATGCTGCCGAACATAGGTCCTATCATTCTGTGAATTTTACAATACGGACCGGTTGAAAGAAACAGAAAGGGGACTTTCAGCTCCTTTTTTAAGGATACAGAGGCTTTTAGATTTTCCAGCAATTCTTCTTCTGTATTAGAAGCTGTTACTATTTTAACTATATCAGCCCCTCTGGATTCCAACGTTTTAGCTATGTCCAGCACCTCTTTTTCCTTAAGAAAAGAATGGATGTGTGAAGACATTAAAACCTCGCCGCCTCTGGAATGGATATCATCGATCAGTTTTTTCTGTTTTTCAACAGCTTCCGAATTATTTGTAAGCTCAAAAGGTGATGGATCAAAAAAATCACCCATAATATCACATAATGTTGCTCCATTTTCCAGAGCCAATAAAAGTTCTTCCGCAAGCTGCATATCAGTTTTGCATACGTTATGACCGGCTCTGTAGTTTGTTATGTAAACAGGCTTATCTTCTGTATATGAAAAGATCCTCCGGTAAGTCTCAGCGGTCCTGAACTCCGGCTTTAGTCTGCATATCTGAAAACCAAATGCTTCTGCCCCGTCATAATTCGAATTCACAATATCAGAAACAGCTTTTTCAGGAGTCTCCGCTTGTATCATGCTTACCAGCAGAGGCTGCCTGTGTTTTAAAAAACTCGTCTTCATATGTTTCCCTCCTATGATCTGGGCATAATAAGCCTGCCGCCGTCTATAACATGATTTGTTCCTGTTATAAATGCTGCTTTGTCAGAAGCAAGGTACATAATGAAGTCAACGACTTCTTTTGGGGCTGCAGCACGTCCAATCAAGGTTTTCATTTTAGCCATGGCTTCCCTTGTCAGCACCGGTCCCGGAGTCACACAGCATACCCTGACATTATGCCGGGAACCATAAATTGCCAGAGACTTTGTAAGCCCATACATAACACCGCTTTTTGCCGTTGCGTATGCCACTCCACTACTGCTGCCCTCCTCTCCGGTTACTGAACCAATATTGATTATAACACCGCTTTTTTGTTTAACCATTTGCTTCATAACTGTATGGGAAAAATAAAACGGTCCCTTCAGGTTGACATCAAGCCCCCAATCGTATACATCAATGGGCATATCAACGAAATCCTCATAATGGTTAAGTACCCGGCATTCGTTTCCTCCGGCGGAGTTTATCAGAATGTCTATACTGCCAAATTCCTCTACTGCCCGGTCTCTCGCCCTGACTACCTGTTGATAATCCCTAACATCCGTTGCTATATAGATCGCCTTCCCGCCCTCAGAAAGAATTTCTTCACACTTTGATGCCAGATTTTTCTCATCGATATCAACAAGCGCCACATTTGCCCCTTCTTTTGCAAAACATTGTCCGCTCAAAAAACCCATACCGGAAGCACCGCCGGTAATCATCACCGTTTTGTTTTTAAAGCTCATAGTTTTCACCTTCCTATATAGGTCACATGAATTTACCTTTCTATTTTATCATAACATCATACCATCTGCTTCTTCCCCCTCATACTTATCATCATTGAAGTTGTGAGTTTGTTTTGCGGTCATTATAAAAGTCATGAAGAAGGGGCATCCGTATCAGATGCCCTTTCCTTTTTGTTAGACGGTGTCAAACACTATATACTATGTGCATTTAGCTTCTATTGAGTATTTTTCTTTTCACGGTCAGATAGATGATTGTTCCGAATGATAACAACAGTAACAAGGTCAAGAATATTGGCGAGAATGAGTCTCCTGTTTTTACAGGATCTTCATCTTTGTCATCTTCATCATCTTGCATATCTGTAACTGTTACAGTAAATGTTGCTGTCTTTCCTTCATAGGTTACTGTTATTGTCTGTTCTCCTGCTATATCTTTGTCATATCCGCTCACACTATAATCAGTAATCTCAATTTCAGTGCCGTCGCTGAATATGG
>JAAZHD010000518.1 GCA_012510895.1 Clostridiales bacterium | reverse complement strand
ATGCAGGGCTTACTGTCCTGGCCCTTATATTTTTGGCAATAGACGGGGTAGTTATGCTTTGTACCCGGCAGCGTATACGCACGATGTCTGAGGTAGGGCAGAAAACCCTGTTCAGGTTGCGTCAGGATCTTTTCAATCATATACAGAAGCTTTCCTTTCATTTTTACGACAACAGGCCTGCGGGTAAAATACTGGTAAGAATAATAAATGACGTTAACTCCTTAAGCAACCTGCTGACCAACGGTATCGTCAATGTAATGGTGGATGTTGCCACAATATTTATAGTTCTTGGTCTGATGCTTTCCATGGATGTCAGACTGACCCTGATTACAATGATAGCCATGCCTCTGATGATTGCCGTCATCATCAGTCTCAGAAAAATAATACGGCGCAGATGGCAGGAAGTCAGGAAAAAATCCTCCAATATGAATGCATATCTTCATGAAAGTCTTGCCGGAATGAGGGTTATTCAAGCCTTTGCCAGAGAGCCTGAAACCAATGCTATATATAATGAACTCAGCAAGGATATCCGTACTTCCTGGATGAATGCTATCAAAGTGAATAACCTGATGGGCCCGTCTTCTGACATTATTTCAACCATTGCAGTCATATTGGTATACTGGTTTGGAGTTTCCCTGATAGATACCGGAACAGTAACCGTAGGTGTGCTGGTTGCCTTTTCTGCCTACGTAGGCCGCTTCTGGCAGCCGGTAAATAACATCATGAGTTTTTACAATTCAATTTTGATAGCCATGGCATCTACCGAACGGATTTTTGAGCTGATGGATACCCCTCCGGATATAGTTGATCGGGAAGATGCGATAGAAATGCCCAAAATTGAAGGTCATGTTACTTTTGAGAATCTCACCTTCTATTATGAGCCTGAGAAGCCGGTTCTGACAAATGTAAACTTCCATGTAAAAGCCGGTGAAACCATTGCCCTGGTAGGTCCCACAGGTGCAGGAAAGACTACAATTGTCAATTTGCTCAGCCGTTTTTATGAACCTATAAAGGGCAGGGTCCTTATTGACGGAATCGACATCAATACAGTCACTATGAATTCACTCAGAAACCAAATGGGTGTCATGATGCAGGATTCCTTTATCTTTTCCGGAACCATCATGGATAATATCAGATATGGAAGGCTTAATGCCACAGATGAAGAAGTGAAGGAAGCAGCCCGGATCGTCCATGCGGATGAATTCATCAGGAAGATGGAAAAGGGCTACTATACAGAGGTAAAGGAACGGGGTTCCCGCCTGTCACAGGGGCAAAGGCAGCTTATCTCTTTTGCCCGGGCCCTTTTGGCAGACCCTCGCATTCTCATATTGGATGAGGCAACCTCCAGTATTGATACCCAAACGGAAATATTGGTGCAGAAAGGGCTTGAACAGCTGCTGAAAGGCCGGACTTCCTTTGTTATTGCCCATCGTTTGTCCACAATCAGGAATGCTGATCGAATCATGGTAGTGAATAATGAGAATATCGTAGAAATGGGCACCCATGACGAGCTTATGAAGCTTAAGGGTGAGTATTATAAGCTATACGTGGCACAATACCGCTTTTTGAATGCAGTTTAAGAATAAAACCGAATAAATGTCAGGTTACTGAATGGTTGCAGAACATGCTTTGCAACCATTCGATTTTTGTAGTAAAATTAGAGCCGTACAGATGAAATTTGCAGAAATATCTTATTGATTATTGTAATGGAAGCAGAGGAAGCAGAAACGGAAGTAATGAAATGGAAAATGACAGGACTGATAAACAGAAATCTGAAAAACTAAGGGAAGAAGCAACAAAGATATTGGAGAAATGCTTTGGCCTGAACAAATTCCGCAAAGGTCAATGGGAAGTAATTGAAAGCATTTTAAATCACAAAAACGCCATAGCCATTTTCCCTACCGGTGGAGGAAAGTCCCTGTGTTTTCAATTGCCTGCCCTTATGCTGCCCGGCACTACTATTGTTATTTCTCCCTTGATATCCCTTATGAAGGATCAGGTGGACAGTTTAAGAGAAAGGGGTATGGCTGCTTCTTTCATAAGCAGCTCTCTTTCGGATTATGAAGTCCAAAGAAGGCTGCAGGAAATGGAAGCGGGCATGTACAAAATTGTATACATTGCCCCTGAACGCTTTCAGTCGGAAGCTTTCATTTCAGCCCTGAGGAAAATATCTATACCTTTTATTGCCATAGATGAAGCCCATTGTGTTTCCCAATGGGGGCATAATTTTCGTCCATCCTATCTGAAAATACGTGATATAATAAAGGCTATAGGAAATCCAGTGGTTGCAGCTTTTACTGCGACTGCCAACGAAATGGTGCAAAAAGACATTATCAGGCTCCTGGGTCTGTCTGAGTGCAAACTCTATATAGGAAGTTTTGACAGGCCGAATCTGGAGTTTCGCATTAACGATCCCAAATCTCCAAATGCTTTTGTGCTGGATTATGTAAAAAGACATCCGGGGCAGTCCGGAATCGTGTATGCAAATACCCGTAATAAGGTGGAACATCTCTTCTATTATCTGAGGAACAAAGGCGTAGTGGCGGGTATGTATCATGCAGGGCTATCTGCAGAGCAGAGGAACCGGTATCAGGATGATTTTATAAACGGCAAAACACCGGTTATGGTGGCAACAAATGCCTTTGGCATGGGCATAGATAAAAGCGATGTGCGTTATATAATCCATTACAGCATGCCTATTTCCATGGAAAGCTATTACCAGGAGGCTGGCAGGGCAGGAAGGGACGGAAAGAAATCGGTCTGCATCCTGCTTAAGAACGAGGATGACTACCGAGTGAATAAATTTCTCATAGACGGGAATTATCCTCCGGTAAGGGTGGTTGAAAACCTTTTTAACAGGATTCAGAAGCGGAAATCTGCCGGTATTTCTGCAGAAGCGCTGATAAACCGGCGAGCCGCGGGTGCCTCCCTGCGGGAAAGCGCCCTTCGCAAAATTATTGAAAATGGATATGCACAGATCCGCGACGGCCTTGTTTTTCCCACTGGGAAAGATAAGTTTATGCTTACACAGAAGGATATAGACAGTCACAAAAAGGTAGAACTGGAAAAACTGGATGCCATGCTGAAATATTTTGATGAAAAGATCTGTCTGCGAGCTTATATTTTGCGTTATTTCAATGAAGAGCCTGAAAAGGAAGAATGCGGAAACTGCAGCTTGTGTTGCAGCAGAATGGGACAGGACGACGAAAAAATGATAAACCGGCTCCTGTTTCAGATTTTCGGTAAATGAATGCCGGAAACCGGAGGCCGGAAACTGGAATGTTCCAGTGTCTGGTTTATGGTTTCTAATATAGAGTAAGGGAGGAAAAACATATGTCAAAAGCCAATGAAAGAGAACTTCGTGTAGGTATTATCGGGTGCGGAGGCATTGCCAACGGTAAACATATGCCTTCTCTTGCAAAACTGCCTAATATAAAAATGGTAGCCTTTTGCGACATTATTGAAGAGAGAGCTGTGGAAGCAGCGAAAAAATTCGGTACAGAAGATGCAAAGCATTATATTGACTACAGGGACTTGCTGAAAGACGATTCCATTGATGTTGTTCATGTATGTACGCCAAATCGTTCCCATTCAGAAATTACAATTGCAGCCCTGAAGTCGGGCAAACATGTAATGTGCGAGAAACCTATGGCCAAGACCTATGCGGAAGCAAAAGAGATGGTTGAAACTGCCAGGAGAACAGGCAAGAAATTAACCATAGGTTATCAGGGCAGACACAGACCTGAATCCATATACTTAAAACAAGCTGTAGAAAACGGCGAGCTGGGTGATATCTATTTTGCAAAGGCTACGGCAGTACGCAGGCGCGGAGTTCCTACCTGGGGTGTATTCCTGAATGAATACGAGCAGGGAGGCGGCCCCCTCATCGATATCGGTACTCATGCACTGGATTTGACCCTGTGGATGATGGATAATTATAAACCCAAGTATGTGGTAGGTTCAGTTTACCGAAAACTGGCAGACAGGGAGAATGCAGCCAATGCCTTCGGCTCCTGGGATCCCAAGGAGTTCACGGTTGAAGACTCTGCTTTTGGTTTTGTGGTCATGGAAAACGGCGCAACAATAATTCTGGAATCCAGCTGGGCTTTGAACACCTTGCAGGAAGGTGAGGCAATAACCACCTTATGCGGTACTGAAGGCGGTGCAGATATGCTGGACGGTCTGCGCATAAACGGTGAAAAATACGGCAGGCTGTATACCACCAAACCCAATCTGGATGTGGGCGGTGTTGCTTTCTATGAAGGACATAAGGAGAGCCCTTCAAACCGGGAAGCCAGACTCTGGATCGAAAGCATACTTTACGACAAAGATCCTGTGGTCAAACCGGAACAGGCAATGGTAGTCACTCAGATTCTGGAAGGAATCTATAAATCCGCCAAGTCAGGCAAGCCTTACTACTTCGATGAGGAAGACTGATATAAACATTTCTGAAGTTGATCCTTATTGGTTAAACTGATTTAAAGAGGAAGGATACGGAGCTTTTCCGTATCCTTCTGTATTTTTTAATGTTTTTTGAAACTAAACAGTTCAAATATTAGGACCTGAGGTTGTATCATATTAAAATAGGTATATAATATCTAAAGGCAGGTTTGTAATAAATCGTCGCATAAAATAAGCTGCTTTTTTTGTTACAGAGGAGTTGAAATGTTAATGAACTACAGGGAAAGATATCAAAGTTGGCTGGACAGCTCTCTGATAGACCAGGCTGCCAAAGAAGAGCTTTTAAGCATAAGCGCAAATGAAAAGGAAATTGAAGACCGGTTTTATAAGGACCTGGAGTTCGGCACTGCCGGTATGCGCGGAATCATCGGCGCCGGTTCCAATCGGATGAATAAATATACAGTTTCCAGGACCACTCAGGGCCTGGCCAATTATATCTGTAAAAAGGGAGAGGAGGCAAAAAAAAGAGGCGTGGCAATCGCCTATGATTCCCGAAGAAAGTCTCCTGATTTTGCCCTTGATGCTGCCCTGGTACTTTGCGCCAACGGTATAAAAACCTATCTTTTCAGTGAACTGCAGCCCACACCGGTTCTCTCATTTACAGTCAGGGAACTGGACGCTGCAGCCGGCATTGTAATCACTGCCAGCCATAATCCGCCTGAGTACAACGGGTACAAGGTTTATGGAAGTGACGGGGCACAGGTTCCTCCCCCTTTTGATCAGGATATTATAGATGAAGTAAACAGGGTAGAGGACCTTGAATCGGTTTTAACCATGACGGAAGAAGAAGCAGTAAGCAAGGGACTGCTTGAATATATTGGTGAGGAAGTGGTTGCAAAATACATTGAAAAGGTTAAGGGGCTCTGTATAAACTAAGAATTGTTGAAAGAACAGGGCAGAACCTTAAAGGTTATCTATACGCCCATTCATGGGACAGGCAATAAACCTGTCCGTCGTGTGTTGAAGGAATTAGGTTTTGAACAGGTTGCAGTTGTGCCTGAGCAGGAATTTCCGGATTCAGAATTTCCCACTGTAGCCTATCCCAATCCGGAGGATAAAGAAGTTTTTGCCTTAGGGATCCAATTGGCTGAAGAAATAGGTGCAGACCTTATCATCGGTACCGACCCGGATTGCGATCGGGTAGGAGTGGTTGTAAAGAACAAGGATGGGAAGTATATTACCCTGGACGGAAACCAGATAGGCGCCTTGCTGGTCCATTACCGCCTTGGGTCATTAAAAGCCTGCAATATGCTGCCTGAGAACGGCTGTATTGTCAAGACCATAGTAACCAGTGAAATAGGACGCCAAATAGCAGATTCCTTTGGCATACATACAATAGACACTTTAACCGGTTTTAAATTTATCGGTGAAAAAATTAAAGAGTTTGAAGAGTCTGGAAGCCATGCCTTCCTGTTGGGTTATGAAGAAAGCTTCGGCTATCTGGCAGGCACTTTTGTCCGGGATAAGGATGCGGTTATTGCTTCCATGCTTATATGCGAGATGGCAGCCTATTATGCTTCCAGGGGCATGAGCCTGTATGACGGGCTGATTTCCCTCTGGGATGAATACGGATACTATATGGAATCACTTGATTCCATTCAGGCGCAAGGCAAGGAAGGAATGGAAAAGATAAGGACTCTGATGGATAATCTGAGGAATAACCGGTTAACGGAAGTCGGCGGAATAAAGGTAATAAGAACAGAAGACTATCTTAAAGGCAGGGCTGTAATCAGAAGAAATGGGAATGAGGAAATTGAAAGAATTCAGCTGCCCTCTTCCAATGTGCTTAAATATATTTTGGAAGATGACTCATGGTTTTGCGTCCGTCCCTCCGGTACAGAGCCAAAAGTAAAGATGTACTATTCGGTTAAGGGAGAAAGCTTAATGGATGCGAAAACCAGGATTCAGCTTTTGTCTAAGGCAGTATACGGGATGCTGCAGTGCTGAAGAAAAGCAATCCTTCCCCTGTACTTGTTTACCCGGGCAGCATAGTTTATAATGATTTATATAAGGAGTTTGGAGGAAAAGAATAAATGAATATAAAAAAACTGTTAAGGGTATTCGCATCTTATTACAAGCCTCATTTAAGACTCTTCGTAATTGATATGGTCAGCGCATTTTGTGTGGCAGCTATTGATCTTATTTTCCCCATGATGACCAGGGAAGTAGTGGGCAAGGTGCTTCCGTCCGGTCAGATGCGCACATTCTGGTTATTTATGGCAGCTATGGCGGCCATATACCTTATCCGTACCGGGCTTCAGTATGTGGTTCAGTATTGGGGGCATATTTTAGGTGTCAGGATGGAATATGATATGCGAAGGGATCTGTTTTCCCATCTTCAGACTCTTCCTTTTCGCTTTTATGATAAAAACAGGACAGGGCATCTCATGTCCCGTATGGTAAATGATCTGAATGAAATCACAGAGCTGGCGCATCACGGCCCCGAAAACATTTTCCTTTCCACAGTAATGCTTGTTGGTTCATTCTTCATGCTTTTGTCCGTGGAATGGCGTCTGGCTCTCATTCTGTACCTGCTGGTGCCTTTTATGGCCTGGTTTGCAATCAGGTACCGTGAGCGTATGAATAAATCATTTAAGGATTTACGTGTAAAACTGGCGGATGTTAACGCTCAGCTTGAAAGCAGCATATCCGGAATCCGTGTATCCAAATCCTTTACCAACGAGGAATATGAGAAAGAGAAATTCGGCAGGGGGAATCAGCGCTTCAGAAGTTCCAAGTATACTGCCTATAAGCATATGGCAGTATTCCATTCCGGAATGGAATACTTTTCAAGCATGCTCACCGTTGTGGTTGTTGCGGCCGGCGGCTATTTCATATACAGAAAGTGGATGGAAGTGGCTGATCTCCTGGCATTTATCATGTATGTCAGCGTCTTTATGCAGCCTATTAACCGTCTGACCAATTTCATGCAGCAGTTTGAATCAGGGATGACGGGTCTGGAGCGCTTTGTGGAAATCATGGATGTTAAGTCTGTCATTGTGGACCTGCCGGGCGCAAAAGAGCTTGAAAATGTCCGTGGAGACGTTGAATTTCATAATGTCAGCTTCTCTTATGACGGAAATGAAAAGGTATTGAAAAATATTAACATAAAAATTCCGGCAGGAAAGACCGTAGCCCTGGTAGGTCCTTCCGGAGGCGGCAAAACCACTTTATGCCATCTCATTCCCCGTTTTTATGAAGTAAAGGAAGGGTCCATAACCATTGACGGTGAGGATATTAAGAATTACACCTTAAAATCCCTGCGCAGAAATATAGGTTTGGTACAGCAGGACATTTTCCTCTTTGCAGGCACCATCAGGGAGAATATCCGCTACGGCAGGGTGGATGCAACGGAGGAAGAAATTATAGAAGCGGCAAAGAGGGCAAATATCCACGATTTTATTGAAAGCCTTCCTGACGGGTACGATACCCAGGTAGGAGAAAGAGGGGTAAGGCTTTCAGGAGGACAGAAGCAGAGGATTTCCATAGCCAGGGTGTTCCTCAAGAACCCTCCCATTTTGCTCCTGGATGAAGCAACTTCCGCCCTGGACAATGAAACAGAGATAAAGATCCAGCGTGCCCTTGAGGAGCTGTCCAAGGGCAGGACCACCCTTGTTATTGCCCACAGGCTTTCGACCATTAAAAATGCTGATTTTATCCTTGTTCTTACTGAAGAAGGCATTCAGGAGAAGGGAACCCATGAGGAACTGATGGAAAAAGGCGGTATTTATGCAGATCTGTACAATTCTCAGTTCAAGGATTATATCTCCGATGAAGACCATGCGGCAAAACTGGCCGGCGGCGCATAATAGGGAACTGAGGGGAATATATGATGGAATATCTGTCTCTATCGAAATGTGCTGAAAATGAGATAGTCATTCAGAAATCCAGGTTTATCGGCCTGGCTTATCTTATTGCCAGGGAAGAAGAGATTTCCCTGTGCATAGAGGATGCAAAGGTTAGATATCCCAATGCTTCCCACTATTGCTTTGGAGCAGTCATCGGCATAGATGGACTGCTTCAACGTTTTTCTGATGACGGAGAGCCCAGCGGTACCGCCGGGATGCCTATATTGCAGGTACTGCTTCAAAAAAATCTGAAAAATGTGCTGGTTGTGGTAGTACGTTATTTTGGAGGCATTAAACTGGGAGCAGGAGGGCTGGTAAGGGCTTATACCAGAGCTGCAACTGAAACTGTGAATGCCGCAGGCATTGTGAAAATGGTTTTGAGCAGTCAAGCAGTTGTAACTGTACCATACAGCCTGCTGGGAAGTGTGGAATACTTCCTCCGCCAGCCGGGAATCGTGATTAAAGAAATGTCTTACGGAGAAAAGGTGGATATTCACCTGCTGACCAATCATGACTGGAATGCACTTACAGGCAAGCTTACAGATATTTGCAGCGGAAATCTGGAAATAAAAAGGCTGGACAGTGTATACGCCAGCTGGTGATATTATTTATGTTAGAGAGGATGCTGCGTTTGGTACCTATGGATCCGGAAAGGTTAATACTGTTTACCGGTCATTTTGGAAGCGGCAAAACAGAAATTGCCATAAATTATGCTTTAAAAACTGCAGAATCAGGCAAAAAAACCATACTGGTGGATTTAGACATTGTAAATCCTTTTTTCCGTTCAACGGAAGCAAAGGAAATACTGGAAGCCGGAGGAGTCAAGGTGATTTCACCCAACTTTGCTGCCACAGCCCTTGACATTCCTTCCCTGCCGGCAGATATATATTCGGTTTTCACTGACCGGACTTCCAAGGTGATCTTTGATGTCGGCGGTGACGAGATTGGTGCCAGGGCACTGGGCCAATACTTCCCATATTTCAAAAAAGAGCCTGAACCGTCATATCGCATGTATTATGTGATAAATACTAAAAGACCCTTATCCGCCTCCAAGGAGGACATTTTGTTTATGATGCGGGAGGTACAGCACAAGTCCAGGCTGCCTGTTACTCATCTGATTAATAATACAAATCTTTCGTATGAAACGGAAATCTGTGATATAATAAAAGGACAAGCTTTAATTTCTCAGGTATCAAAATCTGTCGAAATACCCATTGCATATATAACCGGGGTTAAGGAATTGCTTTATCAGATTGCTGAGCATGAAGAAGGGCTTAAAAGTATTCTGTTTCCAATCCGCTTGTATATGAAACCGCCCTGGTAAAATTATGCTGTCAGTTTATATACACTGCAAATATAGATATATTTGGGGTTTTTTATTTATTTGGGGGACAAGGAGGTAAGCAAATGGCCAGGGTAACTTTCAATGAAGATCTCTGCAAGGGCTGCAAGTTGTGTGTGGCAGTCTGTCCTAAAAAGATAGTAAAGATTGCAGAAGATCGGATTAATAATAAAGGATATCATCCTGCAACCGTGGAGGAAATGGATAAATGCATCGGCTGTGCATTTTGTGCCATGATGTGCCCGGATGTGGTTATAGAAGTAGAAAAGTAAGGGGAACAGTAAGGGGAGTGTGAACAAGTAATATGGCCAAGGTATTGATGAAGGGTAATGAAGCTATTGCAGAAGCTGCCATCCAGGCAGGCTGCCGCTATTTTTTCGGATATCCTATAACACCGCAGAATGAGATACCTGCCTATATGGCAAAAAGGCTGCCTCAGGTAGGCGGCACCTTTATACAGGCAGAAAGTGAAATATCAGCCATTAATATGGTTTATGGTGCAGCAGGCGCCGGGGCAAGGGTAATGACATCGTCTTCCAGCCCGGGGATCAGCCTGAAGCAGGAAGGCATTTCCTATATAGCAGGGGCAGAATTGCCCTGTCTTATTGTTAACATTGTCCGAGGAGGCCCGGGTCTGGGCGGCATACAGCCGGCTCAGTCAGATTATTTTCAAGCCGTCAAGGGCGGCGGTCACGGAGATTACCGCCTGGTAGTTCTGGCGCCTTCCACAATTCAGGAAGTTGTGGATCTGGTTCAGGAGGGGTTTGATATCGCCGATAGGTACCGAAACCCTGTAATGATTCTGGGAGACGGTATGCTGGGTCAGATGATGGAGCCTGTGGAGTTTGGCAAACGCAAGCCTGCAGAGCTTCCTCCGAAAGAATGGGCTACTGCCGGCTGGAAGGGAGACAGGCCCCGCGCAGTAATCAACTCATTATTTATCGATCCTCAGGCTTTGGAGGATCATGTGAAAAAAATCTATAAGAAATATAAAGCCATCAGGATCAATGAGACAAGGGCAGAATGCTTCAATTGCGAGGACGCGGAAATAATTGTTGCCGCATACGGCACAACTGCCCGCATCGTCAGAAGCGTTATTGAAATTGCTTCAAAGGAAGGAATAAAGGTAGGGCTGATTCGTCCCATTACCCTGTGGCCATTCCCCGCTGAGACTATCCGCAGCTGGGCAGAAAAGGATCATGTTAAAGCCGTTCTTACCGTAGAGATGAGCATGGGTCAGATGGCAGAAGATGTTACCCTGGCAGTCGGCGGCAGGAAGCCGTCCCTTTTCTATGGAAGAACAGGCGGCATGGTGCCGGCTCCATTGGAAATTCTGGCTGAGATCAAAAAAATCAGAGAGGGGGCATTAAAATGAAAAAGGTATTTAAGAGACCGGAATCCTTAACGGACAAACCAATGCATTACTGCCCCGGCTGTACTCACGGAATTGTCCATCGTCTTGTTGCTGAAGCTTTGGATGAACTAAATATCCGCCAGGATACAATAGGAGTTGCACCGGTAGGCTGTGCAGTCTTTGCCTATGATTATTTCAACTGTGACATGCAGGAGGCGGCTCACGGCAGAGCGCCGGCAGTTGCAACAGGAATAAAGAGAGTACACCCTGACAAGGTGGTATTTACCTATCAGGGGGACGGCGATTTGGCCTCAATAGGCGCAGCTGAGATTGTCCATGCCGCCAACAGGGGGGAGAAAATTACTGCTATATTTATAAACAATGCCATCTATGGCATGACGGGCGGACAGATGGCTCCCACCACACTTTTGGATCAGGTGACCGCTACTTCTCCCTACGGCAGGAAAGCGGAAACAGAAGGGTATCCCATACGCATAAGCGAAATGCTTTCCACCCTGGAAGGGGCAGCCTATATTGAAAGGGTTTCGGTTCATGACATAAAGCATATAAACCATGCCAAAAAGGCCATCAGGAAGGCTTTTGAATATCAGCTGCAGGGCAGAGGCTTTACCATGGTTGAAGTGTTGTCCACCTGTCCCACCAACTGGGGGCTTACTCCCCTGGAAAGCCTGAAGTGGCTTAAGGATAATATGATACCCTATTATCCTCTCGGCGTGAAAAGGGAGGTCGAATAGCATGACGGAACAGGTTATAATAGCAGGATTTGGCGGACAGGGTGTTATGTCCATGGGACAGCTTCTGGCTTATGCAGGCATGCTGGAAGGCAGAAACGTTTCCTGGCTGCCGTCTTACGGACCGGAGATGAGAGGGGGCACGGCAAATTGCAATGTCATCCTTTCCGAT
>JAAZHD010000517.1 GCA_012510895.1 Clostridiales bacterium | reverse complement strand
GTTCAGCAGTTTTGAAAGTCTTGTCCAGGTCTTTAAGTTCCACCGAACAAACATTATCTTCACCAATCATTTGAATAATCAAATCCAGCAATGTTGATTTACCATTTGAACCATCACCAACCAGGATAAAGAAGGCATTAAAATCACTTGACCTGTAAAGGGTTGTTCCAATCATTTCTTCAATTACAGCCCTTATAGAAGAATCTCCACAAGCCAAATCATCAAGAAATTTATCTATTAAACTGGATTTTGCTGCTGGTTTATATGCAGTCGGTATTTTATTCTTTGAAATATAACTTGGTGTGAATTCTTCCAGTTCATCAGTATCAAGATTATATAAGCCATTTTTAACTGGTATTTTATTGATATGGCTTAATTCCACATCTTCAGCAACTGCTTCCAAATAAGATAATGTTTCATTCCTTTGATTTTTAGTAATTATTGGAATGTGATTTATCATGGTTGCAAATATCAGCTTTGTTTTATCAACATAAATACCATCAGAATATATGTGAAGATTATCATTGATTGAAACAATATGTTCTTCACGCTTTAAGTAATCCCCAAAAACATTGTGCATGAACTTATTCTTTTGATAGAAAACAGGTTTGAGGAAAGCTTCATCCCTTAAAATAATTTCCAGTTCCCTTTCTTCCAAAGGTTCTTTTAATATATAGCGATTAATTAATCTTATAGTTTCTCTTGCTTCTTCCACTGTGAAAGCTTCACTTTGTAAAGTCAAAATATAATTAAATAATGATTGGTTTCTATCACCAACTTCTAAATCAAAGAAATTAATTTTATGATTAATAGGAAACAACCACTTTGGAAGCATGTCCAGTTCTTCAGATGCATTTAAGATGTTTCTAAATTTACCATCCATTTTTATAACTCCATATGATGTTTGACCCATCTTCATATCAGCAACAATGGATATAGCAGTGTTGGTTCTGTTTTTATTACCTTTTACTTCATTGTTCTTGAAATAAAAATGCTTTCCCCTGCCTGTTTGAATTACTACACAGTTAATATTAAGGTCATTAACTATCTTATAAAGCACTTCAGCCTGGTCAGAATCATCAACATCAACCATGATAATTCCATCATTAAAAATGCCCCTAAATTCAGGTTCATCTTTTATATCATCAAAGGTCTTGAAATCAGTTCTGCCTTTAATTTTCTCAATTGACTTCTTATTTTTTGTCTCAATAAAGCCTTTGAATAATAGTTCATATGTCTTTTTGCTCAAGCATTATCACCTGCCTTTTTAAGATTTATCCCCGTATTTATAAGCACACCTTTTCATTGAAGTAGCGGGAACTTATCTTACCGGCAATAGTGATTTTCCCCTGCTCTTTCAGTTCTTGGTTTAAGCTTCTAATAATTCTATATGCTGTTGTTTGGCTAACACCTAATATTTCAGCTACATCAGCAGCTTTATAAAATTTTGGTTGTTGCTTAACAACTTGATTATTTGCCATTGCCTTAACCCCCTTTACCTTTTAATCTTCAAAAAATAATTCCTGAACTGTGCAATTTAAGCATTTTGCTATTTTCTCCATTAGCGGTTTGCTTGGATTTTTTGACTTTCCTGTTTCAAGTTGTGATAAATATTTGTTGGTAATACCTACCTTTTTTGCAAGTTCAGCTTGTGTTAAGTTATTTTTGATTCTTGCAATTTTTAAATTGTAATTCATTGTCTCACTCTCCTTTACCACTATGAATGATATTTGTGTTTACCTATATACCATTATAGAT
>JAAZHD010000516.1 GCA_012510895.1 Clostridiales bacterium | reverse complement strand
ACCTGATACGGTAGAAGTTCATTTTATTGATGTGGGTCACGGAGATTCCATATATATAAAAACTCCTACACAGGATATTCTCATCGATGGAGGGGAACGGGGAAGCAACGTTGTAGAATATCTTAACCAACAGGAAGTAAAAAGCCTGGAACTGGTCATCGGAACTTATCCCAATTCCAATCATATCGGCGGACTTATAAGCGTTTTCGAGGAAATACCGGTTAAAGAAGTTATGGATCCCGGGGTTGTACATACCAGCAATGTGTTTGAAAATTATATAAGATTAATAGAGGAAGAAAACATAATACATACAGTGGCAAGAGCCGGACTAAAAAGGACCTTTGAAGACGGAACAACTATAGAGGTTTTTTCACCTCACAGACAGGGGCAGGATACAGAAAATCTGCATAACTTCTCCGTTGTTGTCAGATTTACATTCAAAAATGTCAGCTTCTTGTTTACCGGAGATATCGAATCATCTGTTGAAAAGGAATTGTTGGAGAAAAATTATCCATTAAGCAGCACTATACTAAAGGCCGGGCATCATGGCAGCTCTGACAGCAACAGCGATGAATTCCTTCAGGCGGTAAACCCGGAAGTCGTAGTCATAATGTGCGGTTCAGGGAATCCTTACGGACTGCCTCATCAGGAAGTGCTGGACAAACTGGAAGAAGCAGAAGTAGATGTTTACCGTACTGATTTGTCAGGCTCAATTGTTGTTGAAACCAATGGATATGATTATGATGTAAGAGTGGAACACCCTGATAGAAACAACTCCTTGCTGGGTATCTGATTCCCTGCAAGGAGTTTTTTTAATCTTTTGGAGTGGCAGGATACTTATCCCTCTCCCAAACGTGGCTGTTTCCGTATTTGTTGGAGTATTCAGTAATCTCATCATCAGTCATCATAAAGAATTCACCGCCGGTTCTCCGGGGTGTTGTATCATAATGATACCAGCCTTCGCCTAAGTTTACCAGATGCCAGAAATGGCCTCCTCCTTTTTTAACAATATCCATATTCTGAATTCCTGCTTCATTCAACAGGGCTTTGGTTACTCCGAAAAATACATAGCAGTCTCCCCGCCTGTTTCTGAAACCGTCATAGGCTCCTTTGATCCAGTCGGTGTTGTTCTGATAATTTCCGTCATATCTGATATTTGCCCTTACCCAATTATAAATGGCTCTGGCTGTCTCCCTGGGTGTCATGGAATCATTAGTGATCTCAGACAATACCTGACGGGCTTTGGCAATTACCTCTTCCTCCTGAATATCCTGTTCAGTTTTTTCTCTTACTATTATCTCTACTTCCTTTCTGGAAGTATTCCCTGCTTTATCAGTTGCTGTGTAAATTACAGTATAAGTACCTTCCTTATTCAGATTAACCGCAGAACTGTCTATTTCCAGCTTAACATTTTCATCTTCATTATCCGTGACAGTTACATATTTTCTATAAGAAGCAGGTTCTCCAATAAATATAGTAACAGAATCTTCCCCTTCGATTACAGGAGGCTCGGTATCACTCGGCGTCGGCTCCGGAGTGTTCACTGGAGTAGGAGAAGGAATAACATCAGGTGTGCTCGCAGGAGGCGTCGTATTTTCAACAGGATCTTCTGTGTTTTGAACAGACCCTTTTATATCACCAAGCTGTGCAAGTACACTGCTTATATTATCTTTAAAATATACTAAGCAAAACCCTGAAACAAGAACCAGCAGGAATATAAAAAAACGTTTTCTTACAACTCTTTTTCGTGTCTTTCTTCTAGTACTTCTTGAACGCATTTTACTACCTTCTTCTTTAAAAAATTTAAAGAGCACCCTGCCCTTTATATATTGATGACGTAAATAGTTTTTAATATGTTCTAAAATCCTTGAACTTAATTCGCATAAATATCTCCGGTTAAAAATTATAACATAATTTAACCGGTTTTTGCACCACTTTTTGCAAATATCCTTGCGTTAATTTTTTCCGCTGCCGGATACTGATTCAGCCTATCCCCTATACCAACTGACTGCTTCCCCTTTTTATCCATATACATTAAATCATCTATTCTTTTCAGAAACTCACTGATGCCCGAGTCTTTTTCGTAAAAACCGTATCCAACGCTCATAACAATTTCATAGGGTGTCATTTTTTTAGTATTAAATTCCTTTACATTATTCTTTAACCGGTTGATTACGGCTTCCAGCTCAGATGAGTCATCAAGCTCAAGTATAACAATGAATTCATCGCCCCCGTAGCGGGCTATAATATCTATCTTCCGAAAGGTTTTTCTCAGGATTTGAGCGGTATATTTTAACGCTTCATCTCCTTCTTTGTGTCCGTATGCGTCATTAATGATCTTAAAATAATCAATATCAATCATGATACCGGCTATACGCTTGTTTCCGCACGTCTTCGTAATTACCTGCAGATATTTGTCAAGATACCGCCGGTTATAAACGCCTGTTAAATAATCGATATTCATTTGAATCTTTTGAATGTTAATGAATGCAAGAAATATGGACAAAGTCGCCGCTGCCCATATAAGGGAAAGACCGGGGTATAAAAACTGCACTATTGCACCCAGGGCCGGGGGAAGGGGAAAAAATAAAAGATGCTTATATTCTATCGCTGAAATTTTCTTTCTGTTCCTGAACAGGAATAATTCGGTATATAAAACCATATAAAAACATAATACAAATAAGAGATAGATAAAACGTCCCCGATGATAAACATTGTTCACATCGAATACATGATAAACATCTGTAAAAATGCTGGCAATGCATAATAGAGTGTTAAGGACTACCGGTAATTGAACAGGCATAAACACTCTGAAGATGCGCTTTTTATCCCCGAAAATATGGTAGTCCACATAATAATGCCACAGCATGCAGATAACCGGATTAAACATATTATAAAGCACTATGAAGAATACGCTGAGATATCTGATGGGTTTCCCCGGCTTGCCATTAATGATCCATAATATTGTATCTGAAAAAATGAGAAGAAAACATGCAAACAATATTAAAGCAAAAATCTTTTTACTAAATGAATAATCACTTCCCCTTTTATGCACATTGAGAAAGATAATAAAAAGAATTATCATAGCAAAAATATTAATTTGCAAATAAAAAAGCGTAGGTTGTATCATAAATCATCTCAACCTTTTCTTTATATAAACGATTTTAGGATCTAATGAGATAATGGCAGGATGGTTTGCAAAAAACTGTTAGCTTACCTCATGATTATTTTATGTGCTTATTGCACACATTATAACAAATAATAACAAAGGATTCAACTAAAAACCATAAATTGTGTATGGAAAATAAGTAATTACCAATATACAAGAATACCGCATGGCAATAAGAATTCAATGCAAATATAAAAAGCAAAGAACCCCTTTATGCAAATATTATCAGGGTCCTTTGCATGTGGCGTACCCGACAGGATTCGAACCTGTGACCTTCTGATCCGTAGTCAGACACTCTATCCAGCTGAGCTACGGGTACAATTAAATATCGGAAAGATATTAACTTAAACCGCCTTATTATTTTAGTCCATTCTTACCGATATGTCAACTGTAGATTTTTCCTGCCGTAATTATTTCCTGCTTACTTCATATAAAAATATTTTTAAATATTCATT
>JAAZHD010000515.1 GCA_012510895.1 Clostridiales bacterium | reverse complement strand
GTCTTTATCTTTTTTGGGATAGAATATATTGGTATTATTAAGCCATATCAATATTATCAGCCCGGCAAGCGCAAAAACAATCCATTTCTTATTCCTTTTTCTTTTCATATAATCAATCACTCTTTTCTGTATAAGCATTGTTTTATGTCAAGCAAACGACCACAATAACTAATAATACTATATTCAGAATATAAAACTCAAGCAGGAGAGTATAACAAATCTTTGCAGCGTATATTTTTAAAAAATTATTATCAAGAAAAATCATAATTATGGTACAATTATGTATAATCATATAGTATAATAAAGTAAACAATTTTATAAATGCAGCAAAATAATTGCTCAGTATCAAATGCAGATCATGGAAAAAAACCTTCATACCATTCAGATTCTTTTACTTTATACATGTTTCAGTCTATACGCAACAGTTCTCGTATTAGCTCTCGAAGCTTAACCAGACATCAAACTACCTTATTTTAGAAGCAGCATAACATTGCCACAATTGTCAAATGTTTAACAATCTAATCTGGCACGGTCAATGCTTACAGATTATTACAGATGTGGTTAATTTTCATGCAGGGGGTATGTAAAATGCAGGCACAACAAATGGAGACCGGTTTGGATCAAAAGGTGGAGAAAATAATAGCGGCGTATAGGGAAAAGCCGGGGGCGCTAATTCCGGTCTTGCACGAAATCCAAAATGAACTGGGTCATCTTCCCATGTGGGTGCAGCAAAGAGTTTCAAATGCAATGAACATCCCGCTAAGTGAAGTAAACAGCATTATAAGCTTTTATGCCTTGTTTTCTGAAAAACCCAAAGGAAAATACGTCATTGGTGTATGCAAGGGGACGGCTTGTTATGTAAGGGGAGCAGACAAGATAGTTGAACAGCTTCAGGAGTTACTGGGAATTGAGGCAGGCGATACTACGCCGGATGGGATGTTCACCATTGAAGTAGTCCGCTGCCTGGGCGCATGCGGACTTGGGCCGGTAATAACTGTGAATGACACGGTTTATACCAGGATGAAGCCCGATAAAACGAAAAAGGTTATTACCGATCTTATTGAAAAAACAGGGAAAGGAGGGTAACTATGGCACCCATGCAATCCTATTATGCCTTGAAAGAACAAGCACTGAACAGAATCAGGGAAACTGAAAGAGAGGACCTTATAACCGTAGAAGTCCAGATGGGAATATGCAGCCAGGCTGCAGGCATGCTGGATGTAATAAAGGCAATGGAGGAGTCGATACTGCAGCGAGGCATGTACAATGTCGTACTAAAAAAGAGGGGCTGTGCAGGCTTTTGTGCATATGAACCGCTGGTAGTCCTAAAGAAGCGAGGGTACAGGCCGGTTACTTACTGCAGGGTTACTCCTGAAAGAGCACGGATACTGCTGGCGGAGTATGTATTAAACGAGCGTGTAATAGAAGCCTGGACATTGAATGGAAAGGATGTGATGCTCTGATGGAATTTTACCGTAATCATGTACTGGTATGCGGCGGCGGAGGCTGTCAGTCTTCAGGGTGCCATATTATACGAGACAGGCTTATAGACAGCATAAAGAAAAGGGGACTGGAATCAGAGATAAAAGTGGTAGTTACAGGTTGTATGGGGCCCTGTTCTTTGGGACCGATGATGATAGTGTATCCCGAAGGCATATTCTACTGCGGCCTCAAGCCGGAAAATGTGGATATTATTGTTGAAAAACACCTGTATGAGGGCGTGCCTGTTAAGGAGTATTTCTACCGTGATCCCTATTCCGATGAACCTGCGGCTGCAATACACGAGATCCCATTCTTTACACGTCAAATGAAGATCGCCCTTAGAAATGTAGGTTTGATTGATCCTCTCAGCATAGAGGAGTATATAGCTTTTGACGGGTATTTTGCTTTTGCAAAAGCCCTTACGCAGCATAAGCCTGAAGATATTATCAGGCTGGTTAAGGAATCCGGTTTGCGGGGAAGAGGCGGAGCAGGCTTCCCCACAGGACTTAAGTGGGAGTTTACGGCCAAAGTTCAAGGAAGGCCCAAATATGTTGTCTGCAATGCTGATGAAGGTGATCCGGGAGCTTTCATGGACCGAAGCATAATAGAAGGGGACCCGCATTCTCTGATTGAAGGAATGGCTCTTTGCGGATATGCTATAGGCGCAAATCAGGGATATGTTTATATAAGGGCTGAATACCCCATGGCGGTTGAACACCTTCAAAAGGCCATAGAACAAGCCAGAAAGTACGGCTTGCTGGGTTCAGACATATTCAGCAGCGGTTTTGCTTTTGACCTGGAAATACGGGTGGGAGCCGGAGCCTTTGTATGCGGGGAGGAGACGGCCCTCCTGGCTTCACTGGAAGGCAGGAGGGGCGAACCCAGGCCCAAACCCCCCTATCCGGCCCAGGAAGGGCTGTGGAACCAACCTACTGTTATAAATAATGTTGAAACTTATGCCAATCTGCCTTCCATAATACTAAAAGGTCCGAAGTGGTTCAGAAGCATAGGTACAGAAAGGAGTCCCGGCACCAAGGTATTTGCCCTGGCGGGTCAGGCAGTAAACACAGGGCTGGTGGAAGTGCCCATGGGCACCCCCCTGGGGGATATAATTTTCGATATCGGCGGAGGAATTATCGGCAAAAAGAATTTCAAAGCAGCTCAGACCGGCGGCCCTTCCGGAGGCTGTATTCCGGCCGGCGGCCTAAATGTGCCGGTTGATTACGAATCGCTCAGGGAGTGGGGCACCATAATGGGTTCAGGCGGTCTTATTGTTATGGATGAGAACACCTGTATGGTGGACCTGGCCAAATTCTTTCTGGATTTTTGCCAGGATGAATCCTGCGGCAAATGCATACCATGCAGAATGTGAACCAAGCGTATGCTGGAGATGCTTAAGAGGATCAGTGAAGGAAAAGGCAGCAGGGAAGACATCGATACCTTGATTGAGCTGGGCGAGGATATAATGGACACCGCCCTTTGCGGCCTGGGCCAGACAGCACCTAACCCTGTACTGAATACCATTCGATATTTCAGAAATGAGTATGAGGAACACATAAATTCCAAGTACTGCAGGGCATCAGTCTGTGCATCCTTGTTTACGGCCCCGTGCCGGAATGCCTGCCCGGCAGATGTGGATGTACCAAGGTACATCGAGTATATACAGAGGGGCATGTATATGGATGCGGTGCGTTCCATAAGAGAAAAAAATCCATTTCCTTCGGTTTGCGGCAGGCTTTGCACCCATCCGTGCGAAGAAAGATGCAGAAGAGACCAGCTGGATGAGCCTATGGCCATACGCAGCTTAAAACGATTTGCCGCCGATTATGAACTTGAACACGCTGAAGCCTTCTATTTCGATGCGGAATTAAATAACATACCCCGTAAAGGGAAGAGAGTTGCAATAATAGGCGGAGGACCTGCGGGGCTCACTGCAGCATATTACCTTGCCATATGGGGATATGAGGTTACCATCTTTGAAGCATCAGACAAGCTGGGAGGCATGCTTAACTACGCTGTTCCTCCTTACAGGCTGCCTAATGATGTGCTTCAGAAAGAAATTGATATCATACTGAATTCGGGAGTTAATGTTATAACCGGAATGAAAGCAGGTCAGGATTTAAGTCTGGATGAAATTAGAAAGAACTTTGATGCAGTTTTCCTTGGAATAGGCGCGCAGCAGCCGGTAAAACTTGGTATTAAGGGCGAGGATGCAGGGGGAGTAATGACTGCACTGGAATTTTTGCGCCGCATTAATGAGGGAGAAAGGCCTCAAATCGGTGAAAAAGTTATCGTTGTCGGCGGAGGCAGCACAGCTTTTGATTCCGCACGTTCAGCCATGAGGCTGGGGGCTAAGGAGGTAACCATCCTTTACAGAAGAAGCAAGTGGGATATGCCGGCCCTTCCCGAAGAGAAAATTCATGCTGCAGAAGAAGGCGTCAGATTATATGAATATATTGCGCCCCTGGAAATTATGGTGGATGAATGCGGCAATATGAAAGGTGTATGGTGTATTCGGATGGCCAAGGGTGAATTTGATGATTCTGCCAGGAGAAAACCTGTACCCATTAGAGGTTCGGAATTCCAAATGGACGCTGATACCCTGCTTATAGCAATAGGGGCACAGGGCGAGGCAGAAGGCTTTGAAGGAATAGAATTTACCCGCTGGAAAACATTTAAGATCAATCCTGATACGCTGGAGACTTCTTTAAAAGGCGTGTTTGCAGGCGGTGACTGCATCCGCGGGCCTGATACCGTTATACAGTCTATTGCAGACGGCAGGAAGGCCGCCCTCTCCATAGATAAATATCTTGGAGGGAATCAGGAGGAAATTGAAAAAGGTCAGCAGGCCGGAAAGCGGCAGATTTATGCTTCCATTATAGAACATGAACAGGAAAGACTTAAGGTGCCTGTTCTCAATCCGGAAGTGAGAAAGACCAACTTTGACGAAATTGAATTGCCCTTTGATGAAGAGGCCTGTCGGCGGGAAGCTCTTCGCTGCCTGCGCTGTGATGCTGAGTAAGGGGGAGAGTTTAATGTATATGAAAATTAACGGCATAAGGGTTGCGGTTGAGCCTGATATGACCATAATTCAGGCAGCCAGGAAGGCGGGCTTTTACATTCCTTCCCTGTGCAGCATGGAAGGAGTTCATGAAATAGGATCATGCAGGATATGCGTGGTAGAGGTAAAAGGCGCCAGAACCCTGATACCTGCCTGTATAACCAGGGTGGAAGAGGATATGGAGGTTTTCACCCATACTGCCAGGGTAAGGCGTGCCCGAAAGACTATACTGGAGCTCATAT
>JAAZHD010000514.1 GCA_012510895.1 Clostridiales bacterium | reverse complement strand
CTGGTCGATTATTCCTGGTATGCCCTTCTGGCCCAGAATGGTTTTCGGCTTGTCCCTTGTTTCGCTTTCCGTACTGTCAGCTGCAGGCTGTATTTATTTCGCCGCTTTTATCCGACAGATAGGCCGTTCTTACAGCCGTTTCCACAAAAATGCCATTGCAGCCGCCTCCGGCAGAGCAGTACTCCCCTCACTTTCAATATTGCCTCAGCTGCCTGCAAAATTTAACAGAAGAATCCGCACTGTTGCTCTATTTTCCCTGATTCTCTTTACCACAAGCTTTGTCCTTGGAATTATAATATCCGTGATTTCATCCGGAGCCCTGGAGTTCTGGCACGCCTGGGGCTGGTTTGGATACAAGGCTGTGAAATAATGCAGTATGATGCTGCTTAGGAGGTAAAAGAATGAATACTGTAGTGATTACCGGAGCTTCATCCGGCATCGGCCTGGAAACTGCACTTTTATTAACCCAAAAGGGTTATAATGTTCTCGGCATCGGCCGCAGCGAGATTAACTGCAATCGAGCCAAAGAATGGATTTTATCAAAAAACCCGGATGCCAATATCACCTTTTACCTGGCAGACTTAATGCAGCAAGGTGAAATCACAAGAGCGGCTGATGAGATCAATGAATATTTAAACGAAAAATGCAATGGCAAGCTGTATGCACTAATAAATAATGCCGGCTGCGTACGAAGCTGGTACATGACCACTAATGAAGGCTATGAACAGCAATTTGCCCTTAACCATCTTGCAGGATTCCTGCTCACATATAAACTGATGCCGGCTCTGTTAAAAGCAGGGGGCCGGGTAATAATGACAGGAAGTCAGTCTCACAAGGGCATTAAGATAAATTGGGATAATATAATGCTGCAGAAAAGGTATAATCCGCTTACTGCCTATAAACAGTCGAAGCTGTGCAATATGCTTTTTGCCAAGGGTTTAAACGACCGTTTTGCTATACATGGCATTCGCGCCTATGTGGTTGACCCGGGACTGGTTAAAACAGATATTGGCAATAAAGAAACGGGCGCTCTTGTCAATTTTATATGGTCGCTCCGCAAAAGACACGGCGTACCGCCTTCGGTTCCGGCTGAAACTTATGCTTTTCTGTGTGATAAGAAAAATGCGCCGGAAGGACTTTACTACTGCCTTTGCAAAGAAAAGAAATACAGCAGACAAGTAACAAGCGAAAATGCCGATCGCCTGTTTAAACTCAGCGAGCGTCTGTGCGGTGTTCATTATGGAGAGGTGTTAAAGATATGACCGTTTTAATTACAGGGGCAGCCGGCGGCCTGGGCCGTGCGCTTGCAAATGAGTGCGGACGCCGGAGATATAATTTATTCCTGACAGATATTAACGCGGAAGGATTGTCCTGCATAAAACAAGGACTGGAAAGGCAGTTTGATATTACTGTTGCAACCGCGGCCTGTGACCTTACAAACAAGGAAAGCGTAGATAAATTGCTTGATATTATTGATAAGCATGAAATTCGTTTCGATATGCTGCTTAATGCAGCGGGCATGGATTTTGAAGGGGAATTCATAAGGCGTGACAGAGAACAGCTTGTAAAGATAGTGCTTTTAAATAATGCAGCAACATTACGCATTACCCATGCCATACTTAAGCGCCGCAGACCCGGTAGACAGTTTACCATTGTATTTGTATCCAGTCTGGCATCAATAGTTCCAATGCCGCTGAAAGCAACTTATGCGGCATCCAAGCGTTTTCTGCTGGATTTCGCTGCTGCGCTTCGTCAGGAGCTTAGGAAAGATGATGTAAATGTTCTTACCCTCTGCCCCGGGGGCATGGTAACAACTAAAGATACCATGCTCGGGATAAAAGCGCAGGGCTTATTAGGGGAAGCAACAACAAACCCTTTGGAGAGCGTATCCCGCATTACAATAGACCGTGCGCTGGCAGGAAAAAGCATCTATGTTCCCGGCATACTTAACCGGATACTTTCTTTCCTTGCCAGAATCATACCCCGGACATGGGCAGCGGCGGCAGTCTACCGCCGCTGGAATACCGCTCAAAGCAAATGGCTGAGCATCAGTTCTTAAATTCAGCGGAAACCATGCAATTTTCAGACTCCGCGTTTTGACATGTTTAGATCTATCTCGTCCTCATTTATGCCTACCATTGCCTCGCCCAGGTCTTCCGAAAGCTCAGCCAGTTTTTTTGAATCGTTATAATTCTTAACGGCTTCAACGATGGCTTTGGCACGTTTTTCAGGATTACCGGATTTAAATATACCTGATCCTACAAATACGCCTTCTGCCCCCAGCTGCATCATTAAAGCTGCATCTGCCGGCGTGGCAACGCCGCCTGCCGCAAAATTCAAGACAGGGAGAGCTCCGTTTTCGTGAACGTATCTGAGAAGATCATAGGGCTCCTGCAGATCTCTTGCTGTCCTGTACAGCTCATCAGACCTCATGTTCTGCACTTCGCGAATTTGTTTATTAATGAGCCGCATATGTCTTACAGCCTGAACTATATCACCTGTTCCCGCCTCCCCTTTAGTCCTGATCATGGATGCACCTTCACTTATTCTGCGAAGGGCCTCGCCCAAATCCTTGGCGCCGCAGACAAAGGGAGCGGCAAACTTAGTTTTGTCTATATGATAGGAATCATCTGCCGGTGACAGCACTTCGCTCTCATCGATATAGTCTATATTAATTGCCTCTAATATCTGGGCTTCCACAAAATGGCCTATTCTGACCTTGGCCATGACGGGAATGGATACTGCTTCCTGAATGCCTTTTATCATTTTGGGATCGCTCATTCTGGATACACCGCCGGCTGCCCTGATATCTGCCGGAATCCGCTCCAGAGCCATAACCGCACAGGCACCGGCCTGTTCAGCAATCCTGGCCTGCTCCGGTGTGGTTACGTCCATGATAACTCCGCCTTTAAGCTTTTCATTCAGCTTTCTGATTCCTTCGTTCTTGTATATTTTGTCAGCCATTCTTCCATACCTCCAGTGGTCGTAATTGATATTTGGTCTGTTTTTGATATAATTATAGAGGCGATCTGTATTCATCTAAAGTACCAGATTGAATTAATATTATGGTAACAGATTGGTGGTATTATGAGCATAATAACTTTGGAGCTTCATTCAAATTCGGCAAAGCCGCTGTATCAACAGCTTTATGAACATATAAAATCGGAAATACTGCTGGGGAAACTGCCGACAAACTATAAGCTTCCCTCCATAAGACAGCTGTCCTCCCATCTTGAGTGCAGCCGGAACACCGTTAAAACCGCATACCAGCAGCTGGATGCAGAAGGTTATATTGAAGCCAGGCCGAGAAGCGGGTATTATGTGTGCAAAATTGAGGGAATAGTGACAATAGAAAAAGAAAGCTCTCTTTCATATAAAAAAGAAGAAAAGCATCAGGTTTACAGATATGATTTTACCTATCACGGCGTGGACCAGGAAAGCTTTCCCTTTTCCACCTGGAGGAAAATAACAAAAGATGTGATAAATGAATATGATACTGAACTTCTGCAGCCCGGTCATCCTGCCGGCTGCCCGGAGCTCAGGACCAGCATTGCCGATTACTTAAGGACTTCCCGCGGAGTTGATTGCAGGCCGGATCAGATAATCATAAGCTCCGGCACTGAAT
>JAAZHD010000513.1 GCA_012510895.1 Clostridiales bacterium | reverse complement strand
GTCCTATTCTTCATATATACCATTGAGCTAAATTTACTAAAGAAGAAAGGATAAAAAGCAATATCTATAAATGACTAAATCGCTTAAGTCGACCCAAAATTTGTCATTTAAGAGTTATGGTAATCATTCCAAAATTGTGCTAATATATGCTTGTCTCAATTTCATCATGCGGTTAAACATAGTTATGGAGGGGTTTAAATGAATATCTCTACCATAAATGATGTACTAAAAAAAAAGGAAACAAGTTCTTGCATTATTTCTTGCGATCATAGTTGCGCTTTCCATAGTTCTTGGATACCTGCCCGGTACATATATATTTTCTAATAACAGAGCCGCTAAACACTCCGCTGATGAGAGTACTGCAAACCAAGATGCTATTGCCCTATTAGCCGGCAGTAAAGAAAAGTTTCTTAACCATAACTATCAAGGTGCTTTGGATGATATTAACAAAGCCATTGAGTTAAAAGATGGCATTGCTGAGTTGTATTTGCTAAGGGGAAGTATATATGCAAGTACTAAGAAATATGACTTATCTATACAGGATTATACCCATGCACTTACACTGAACCCGGCACTTACAGACATATATGAAATAAGAGGGCATCTCTACAACAAAAAAAAGAATTATGAAAATGCATTAAAAGATTGTGACAAAGTCTTGCAGTAGAATCAAGGTAACGGCGAGGTATTGCTTGCCCGGGTTAACATCTACTTAAGCCATGAGCAGTATGAATATGCACTTAATGATATAAACTCTCTGATTAAACTTGAACCAGAAAACAGAATTTTATATTCCCTTGCAGGAGATGTGCATTCCGCTATGGAAAATTATGGTGAAGCTGTGGTTTATTATAAATCCGCACTTGAACACTTATCAGAACCAACGGATAGGAAAAACGTTTACTTAGCAATTGGAAACTGCTCATTTAATATGGAACAGTATGAAAACGCAGTTGAATACTACTCAAAATATATGGAATCAACCACTAACAATGAAGAAGAAGCAGGTAAGGGCGAGGCTTGCTTCCACCGAGGAGTATCTTATATTCAATTGGCTAAATATGAGAAAGCTGTCAATGACTTAACACTAGCAATTGAGTTCGCCTATCAGCCTGAACTGTCGGCGGCTTTTCAGAGAGGACTGGCGTATTATATGCTGGAAAGATACGAAGAAGCCATATCTGACTTGGAGATTTATACATCTGCATTTCCGGACAATTCTGATCCATGGATCTATCTGGCTTTGTCATTTTATAATATAAAAGATTATGATAGTGCAATAATCTATTTCGAAAAATGTATCAATGCAAATTTAATGCTTGGAGAAAGTAATTATTATCTGGCGACCATTTATTTAAATAAGAAGCAATTTAACAAAGCAATAGAACACTATACTGCTTCTGCAGATTTGGACTATCAAACTGAATACTCATTATATAACACAGGAGTAGCCTATCTGAATTTGAACAAAAAAGAACAGGCAAAGAATGATTTCCAGCAGGTTGTTAAAATTACAAAAAAATGCAACCCTTAAAAAGCAAGCAAATGATGCCATAAGCAAGCTGTCCTAATCATTAAGCAATGCAGGTTAGAATGACAATTAAGAATTTTGCCTTCACTTATTCACCGTCAAATTCAGTTTTTCGGAACCGGCTAGAAATAAAGCAAAGCTGTATCCAGAACCACTCCGAATACAGCTTATTCTTTTTTGTTAACATAAGTCAAAATAGCTAATGTTAGTATCATGAATTTGGTGGAGGCGAGGGGAGTCGAACCCCTGTCCGAAGATATATCGATGAGAGCATCTCCGAGTGCAGTCAGTGTTTTGCATTCCCTCAACCGGACTCCCACTGACTGGATTCCGGCTTCAGTAGCTTCATTGATTCCGGCCTAACTCAAAGCTTTGTTAGGTTCGTTCTCCGCGAAATCGGCGCCCAATTCCTATAGTGCGGGAACTATAGGATGGACGTCACTGCTTAATTAAGCAGCGAGTGCTAAGTTATCGTTAGCGTTTATTTTTAATTCCAGGTTTTTGACGCGGCCCCGGAGCCCGCGACTCGCTTCTCGCATCTCTATTATCCCCGTCGAAACCAGTACGCCCCCATAACATTATATCATATACTATATGGCAGGTGTTCATGTCTTCTGAAACTCTCGAAAAGCACGTTCCATGTTACGCTTTGCATCCCTTTCTGCAGCATCCTGGCGTTTATCATACAATTTTTTGCCCCTTGCAACTGCTAGCTGGACTTTGACCAGACCTCGGGTCAGATAAACTTGCAACGGTATGAGCGAATAGCCTCTTTGCTGAACATACCCAATGAGCTTATTAATTTCTCCTTTGTTTAGAAGCAATTTGCGCTCTCGCAAAGGATCCGCATTAAAGATGTTGCCTTTCTCGTAAGGGCTTATGTGCATATTGCGTAAAAAAACCTCACCATCCCTTACTTCTGCATAGCTGTTCTTTAGGTTAACCTTGCCAAGACGAACGGATTTTACTTCAGTACCGGTTAATACAATTCCCGCTTCATAGCTTGCTTCGATAAAATAATCATGACGCGCTTTTCGATTTTGTGCAATTACCTTTATCCCTTCGCCTGACATGATATACAACACCTACTCCGTCAAAATTGCCCTATTTGTGTAATTAACAAATAGGGCAAATTTTTATAACTAATTTCATTATTACTATAACACATGGTATGTATTATGTCAAATCTCTTTATGACAGCAGTATTGTACTAACGTAAAAAAACTTTTTTTCCTGTTCTGGAAGATTCGTAGATAGCCATAATAATCTCTATGGGCTTTCTGCCTTCATACTGATCCACCAAAGGTTTGGTGTCATCCCAAATAGATTCCGCCATCTGTCTTATCTGTTTTATATGACCATCAATACCAAAACCAGTTGGATTGCTCTGGGATTGGTAAACTAGTTCGCGCTCATCAGCAATAAGCCCTTCCGGTACTTCTTGTCCTTCTATCTCCCATTTAACTATACAATCTTCTCTTAGAACGATAGAACCTTTATCCCCATTAAATTCTAATTCTCTGGGGAAACCCGGGTAAATAGAAGTAGTTCCTTGAATGGTTCCTAAGGCATCGTTTGTAAATTCCAATACAGCGACTGCTGAATCTTCAACTTCAATTTTTCTAGCAAGAGTTTTGGTATATGCAAAAACAGACTTTACATCTCCCATTATATATTGTAACAGATCAATTCCATGTATTCCCTGATTCATCAATGCACCGCCGCCATCCATTGCCCAGGTTCCTCTCCAGGCACTGCTGTCATAGTATTCCTGAGAACGATGATATTTCAAATAAGCATTCCCAAGGATTAATTTGCCAAGCAACCCGGAATCAACAGCATCTTTTACCTTAGCAACCGCATCTGAAAACCTTAACTGAGATATTACAGTAAGTTTTACCTTATTTTCTTCACATGCCTTAATAATTTGGTCAGATTCAGCCAGATTCAAGGCCATCGGCTTTTCTACAATTACATGCTTGCCAGCTTTGGCGGCTTCTATTGCCAAAGGAGCATGAGTGCCGCTGGGAGTGCAGATGCTGATAATATCTATTTCATTGTTTTCAAGCATTTGTTCATATGTGTCAAACGGACGTGCATTATACTTTTTTGCCGTTTCCACTCTTTTATGCTCGTTTACATCTGTTACACCTACCAGAACAGTACAATCTATTTCATTTATAGCAGCCGCATGCCAGTCTGATATTACACCACATCCTACGATGCCGAAGCCTAGTCTTTTCTTCAATAAAACTACCTCCATGGTACTTTATTTTAATGTAACAGGCTTTCCTGTTTTATAAGATTCTGCTGCTGCATCCAGTAAATGCATAACTTCAAGAGCATCTTCAAGCTGCAGAGAAGCTTCACCGGTTGCAAAGAACTTGCCAATTTCTTTTAACTCCTCGGTATAAATCATTGAACTGTCAACAACATATGAAGCTACATCACTGCCTGACCTTAAAGTGCCGCCATAAGTATAAGCACCAACTGTTAACTCAACAATTCCCCTTCTATTGTCAGGGTATTCTACGACTGCAACTGCCCCGCTTTCGTCTTTCTTTACATCTACAGACAGCGCACCACGTCCCATTCCCCTCTCGAGCATTTCAAAACTATGCACACCGTACCAGATTATTCCGCTGCCGACAGCCGGAATCCCAAGCGGACCATAGCAATACATCTGTGAAGGCTTTGCTACTTTATTACATGCCTCTACCAGATTCTGAGCAAATCTCAATGAAGAAGCGGACATGACCTTTACATTATTCTCTTTTGCCAGTCTGGCAATTTCTTTACCATTTTCATAGGTGTCTGCCAATGGTTTATCCACAAAAATCGGTTTACCCAAGGTTGCACATTTCTTAAAATATTCCAAATGATAAGCCGGATCGTTGATTTCTATCATAATAGCATCGCAATTTTCAACTGCTTCGTCAAAGCTTTCTGTTACCTTAATGCCCCAAGCTTCTAATTGTTTCTGTCTTTCATCAAGAATTTCAGCATTAGTAAAAGGGGTTTCAAAACGCAAACAAGTTACAGCTTTCAGTCCTTCCACTTTATTCTTTTCAGGACAATCAGGAGCCTGCATTCTTCTTGGAAACTCTACAGAATGACTTGTATCAAGTCCTATAATTGCCACTTTAATTTCTTTTTTCATTAGGTAATTCCTCCTCTGACTGTTTGTTTGATAACTATATAATTCTATAATCCTGAGGCTTTTTCCTTCATGTTTTCTCTTTTCATTTCTTTATTTATGAAAAACCTCTTTTTTCCCAAAATGAAAAGCTGTCTTATAGAATATACTTTGCAACTTTATGAATGGCTTTTACCACATCTTCTGCATCCTTTTCAGTAAATGCGGGACTGAAATTTATAGTAGCCGTTCTTTGCATAATGTCCCAGGCTTTGGGGCACATATCCTTCTCATAAACGATTTCTTCATCAAACTGGTTAAATGGGAAACCGCTGCTGTCAGCAGTTTTTTTATTAAATATCTGAGGCAGCATATATATAGGCTCACCGTTATAAAGAAAGCTCGCTGGAATTCCTTCTGCATTAAGAGCCTCCCGGAATTCTTTCGCTTTTTCCGGATTCTCCAGGTATATAATTAAGGAGTTGCCTGCGTCACCTTCTTCATCGTTTATTCTTCGGAATCCGATTCCAGGTATATCTCTTATCTGATCCTTTATGTTGTACTTAATTTTCCTCATCGATTCAACTATATAATCAAGCTTCTTCAATTGTTCAACTGCAATTGCACCTGTTATTTCACTCATTCTGTAATTTTGTCCGATAAAAACATCATCTGCGGAAGACTTAGATAAGAATCCTTCTTTTTCACGGAACATTCCCTGATCATGATACCTTACAGCTCTTTCATATAATTTAGGATCATTTGTTACAACCGCACCGCCATCACCTGTTGTGATAATTTTATTTATCTGGAGGCTGAAACAATTAATATCTCCAAATGTACCCGAGTACCGACCTTTATATTTTGAACCACAGGATTGAGCTACATCTTCAATAACAACCAAATTATATTTATGTGCTATTTCCATAATCCGATCCATCTGGCAGGGATTACCCAATATTGGCACAGGAATAATCGCCTTTGTATGTTTGTCTACTACTTTTTCGATTGCATCAGGATCTATATTCATGCTTTCATCAATATCTGCAAATACCGGTACAGCACCAGCACAGACTACAGCGCCAGGGGTAGCCAAAAATGTGCATGCCGGTACAATCACCTTATCACCGGGTCCGATGCCTGCTGCCTTAAGGGCTACAACTAATGATGCTGTTCCGGAAGTAACTCCTAATGTGTACTCGATTCCAATCTTTTTACTGAATGCCTTTTCAAATTCTCTTACCTTACCTAATACATTTGGTCCATAATAGCGGTATGGGGATTTGGAGCGAATTACTTCCAGAACCGCTCTTTCTTCTTCTTCTCCATATACACTGGCCCCTGCATACGGCGGCGGCATTGGTTCAGTTCTGACCGGTTCCCCTCCATGTATAGCTAATTTTTCTTTATACATAATTCTCAACCTCTTTCTTATATTATTGCACTTGTTCATCAGAATAACTTAAAGTTGAACTGCATATTTTTTATCGGAAATAAGCCTGCAGACATAATCAGGGATACTTTGTCAAGGCACCAGTTTCAATGCATTTTTGTAATATATTTTTTCGAGCACTTCAGCCGGCAGACCCAGACTGTTCAGGAATTCCTGATGAATATTGTCAAAATAGTCTCTGCCGTAGAGAATACGATCCTGGTATTCCACAAGGAATTCTCTCGCAAATTCCGGATCCCTGCTCAGAGCATTCCATCCGGAACCTGCAGATATATCACAATACAGTCTTGGATAAGCCTCAAGCATTTTAATTAATTTGCCGCCGGGCACTATCTTGCCTTTCGGATAACTGACCTTATTATATTGATTGTCTCCCGAAATATGAGCCCAAAAACCAGGCGCATGACCGATAAAAACAGTATATGGGCATGCTTTAATAGCTCTTTCAAATGCATCTATTCCTCCGCCGTACCACCAATTGGGTCTGGGATATCTACTGCCTGTATCAAATTCATAATCTATATGGACAACAACAGGCAACCCTTTCTCTCCACAGAATCGAAACATACGGATTGCATCCGGATTATCATACATCATTCGTAATTTAAGTTCACCATACACACGTACTCCGTAAATACTAACAGCGGCCTGCAGTTGATCTATCGCTTCCGGTTTTCTGGGATCAGGCGCATAACCTAGTATAAACTTGTCTGGTGCACGTTCCACGTAGGAAAGGCATCTTGCAAAGGGAACCGGGCCATTAGGACCTGTATCTGGAATGCAATTTATATATTCAGGACTGTATTCATCGATGGGACATTCCCAGCTAAGCAGCCAAGTCTTATCTATATTGTATCTTTTCATATTATCCAGATATCTATTTAGATCATGCCCATGCCAGTCAGGATGATTATGAACATCTATTATCATAAAATCTCTCCTTAATGTGCTTTCATGCTTGCGCACAAAAACAGAGTCATATGCTATTTGCCGCTGTAATAACTAGATACTTTTCTAATTGCTTCAATGACCTCTTCTAAATCCTGCTCCGTATAAAACTCATTAACTGTAAGTCTTATGGCTGTATTGAGGATTTCTTCAGCTGTCGGACACATTCCCTTAAAATAGTTAATTTCCTTCCCATAATAATTACTGTCAAAGGGAGCTTTGGTTCCATTATAAGCGTTCTTATTCAAAAACAAATCATATTCATATATACAGGTAGGTATATAGCCAGGTTGGTTTGGCACACCTTCCGCCGCCAATGCTTTTGAAAACTCGTCTCTGCTGACTCCTGCCTCATTTTCATCAATACGAAACATATAGAACCAATAAGAGCTCTTATTGCCTTCTTCAATTTTAGGAATTGAAATTCCGGGTAAGCCCTTTATTGCTTCACTCAGTTTATCTCCATATGCATTTCTTCTATTGCAGATCCATTCCAGTTTATCCAATTGGGCAAGTGCCACTGCAGACTGCAGTTCTGTAATTCTGTAGTTAGGTGCAAGAAATTCAATTCTTCTTAACGCAGCGGGATCTTTTGAAAATCTATCATAATTTTTGTCTGCAAAGCGGAATGCTTTATAATACAAATCTTCATCATTCATTATGCATATTCCGCCGTCCCCGGCTGATATATGTTTAAAATCATTCAAACTGAAACAGCCGATATCACCTATGGTTCCTGCCAATCTGCCTTTATAATAGGATAAATAGCTTTGTGCACAGTCTTCTATAACTTTAATGCCATGTTTTCTGGCAATCTCCATAATAGAGTCCATATCTGCCGGATTACCTGCTAAATGCACAACAATAATTGCCTTGGTTTTATCTGTGATTTTTTCTTCTAAAGATTTCGGGTCCATATTATATGTATGCGGATCCAAGTCCGCAAACACAGGTATGGCATTCTGATACAAAATACCAATGACAGTGCCCATATCAGTTACCGGTGTAGTGATAACTTCATCTCCTTCGGTGACACCCAGTGCTCCTAATGCTACATGTATAGCGGCTGTGCCGGATGATGTAGTTACACAGTATTTCACATTATACATATCGGCGAATTTTTTGCATAATTCTTTTGTTTTGCTGCCAGACCAATAAAATAAAGTATTTTGCTCCAAAGCTTCTTTTAGCTGTTGAAGCTCTTCATCCCCAAATCTCTTTCCTGTACCAAATGGTGTTTTTTTAGCCTTTTCTCCTCCAAATAAAGCTAATTTACTCATTTACCCATCCCTCTTTCTTAATTATTTCAATACATCATTTCTCTATAGGTTAATGGTGAAATGCCTACACGTTGTTTGAACACCCTGTTAAAATGATTTACATTATTAAAGCCACACTCATAGCAAATATCAATAACCTTCTTGTCTGTCTCTCTTAATAGCACTAAGGCTTTTGAAATGCGTACTCCGCTTAGATACTC